>CAZPCR010000052.1:0-11722 GCA_964585035.1 uncultured Anaerolineaceae bacterium | reverse complement strand
ATCGGTCAATGGATGACCGACCAGAAATCCATGCAGCAGTTCCTTGGCTTGCCCAAGGAACTGCAGACCTTTGTCTGCCAGCCTGTAAACCGCCCGTATCTTGAGCTGGCGATGAAGTTAAGTTCCATGTCCACCGATAAATTACGCTCGGTGGCCGAAGGCCTGCTCGATATCACACTCTAAATTTCATCGGGCGGCGGGATATTGGATAATATGGCAACTGAATCAGAACTTCAGAAATTAACACAGGATGGCAAGCTGGCTTTTGAAGCCGGGAATTATGAGTCTGCCGCGGAGATGTTTGAAACATCCGCGCAGGGATATGCTTCCCTGAACGATCAAGTCAACTCGGCTGAATTGAAGAATAATAAAAGTGTCGCCCTTTTGAAAATGGGGAAGGCACAGGACTCGCTGAATGCCGCGCTCGGCACCCCGGAGATTTTTGCGCATGCCGGCGATCTCAAACGTCAGGGAATGGCCGTCGGCAATCAAGCCGCCGCGCTGGAGGCTCTCAAACGTTACGATGAAGCCCTGGCGGCCTATGAAAAATCTGCCGGGCTGTTTGCGGAAGCGGGGGAGGGGGATTTACGCTCGATGGTGCTCAAAGCCGCTGCAGGTATCAAGCTAAAACGCGGCAAGGTCACTGATTCGGCGATCAAAATGATCGGCTCACTCGAAGCGAAGGAAAAACCATCGCTCTTTGATCGCATTCTCAAGTTCCTCCTCCGTTTCGTACAGCGGTGAGTGTGGATGAGCCTTCGGTAACCATAAGGGCGGGTTTAAAGGTTCGTCCGGCAGTCCCTTTGGACCGGGAAAAGATTGCCGATCTCATATTATTTGAGGCACATGTCCACCGGCACCTTGATTGGCGGACCCCGTTGGAGTGGATCGGCTTCTCGCCTTATTGGGTGTTGGAAGAGGGCGGTCACCTTCTTGGCGCCCTGGCCTGCCCCCCTGATCCGGACTCGATAGCCTGGATTCGTCTGTTTGTTTTTAGTTCGCATCCGGCCAGTCCGTCGGTTTGGCCGCCCCTTTGGAATGCGGCGCGGGACCAATTGATTGAAACCGGTGGTGCGACGGTTGCCGTTATTGCAACGCAGCGCTGGTTTGATTCGATCCTGGTCGAAAGCGGGTTCGATCTCAACGGGCACATTACCTTGCTCGAGTGGAACTATCAATCTCCAAAACGGGCTCCTCTTCCATCGAATATTAACTTGCGCGCCATGACCATTGATGACTTGCCCCGTGTCGTTGAAGTGGATAATGCTGCATTTGAACCGCTCTGGCGCAATTCACTGCCTGCCTTGAGGAAGGCTTATTCACAGTCATCTCATGCCTTTGTTGTGGAAGATCCTTCGGGGTTGCTCGGGTATGAGCTTTCCACGGGATCTCCGCTTGGGGCTCACCTGGCACGCCTGGCTGTCCTACCCGAAGCACAGGGACGCGGTCTGGGCGCGACACTGGTTGGGGACCTCATTGACCGAATCCTGAATAGCGGGGGCTCGCGCCTGACGGTTAACACCCAGGCGGACAATGCGGCCTCGCTCGCGTTATATCACAAACTCGGCTTTCATCTTACAGGGGAACAATTTCCGGTTTATACATATCAAGTGAATCCTGCTTCGTGACTCTGCCCTGGCGGTAGTTAATGATACTTGTTTCATTGTAGAGCATGAGGGAGAACGCGATAACGAAGTCAAGGTCGCTGTCGGAGGCGTATGATGAAGACCTATGAATCAGGTTGGGAAAACAAAGAGAACCTAAAGTTTTACATTCGCACCTGGGTGCCTGATAAAAATCCGAAAGCCATTGTAGTTTTGGTCCATGGGCATGGCGAGCATATTGGTCGTTATGATCATGTGGGTGAAGCTTTTACAGAAGCAGGCTATGCGTTGACTGGTTTTGACCTGCGCGGTCACGGTAGATCGGGCGGCCCGCGCGGCCACACACCCAATTATGAAGCCTTGATGGACGACATAGCGGACTTCCTTGCATTGGCCACAGCGCGTTTTCCAGACCTCCCCGTATTCTTATACGGACACAGCACAGGCGGCAATCTGGTCCTGAATTTTACGTTACGCCGCAAGCCGGATGTGGTTGGCGTCATTGCGACGGACCCCTGGCTGAAACTGGCCTTTGATATTCCTGCATTTCGACTTATTCTGGCCAGGGTTATGAATAAGATCGCTCCCGGGTTTACACAAAACTCAGGGTTGGAGACGGCCGCGATTTCGCGCGATCCGGAGGTTGTGAAAGCCTATGTCAACGATCCACTTGTGCATGAAAAGATCACTGCGCGGTTTTTTGTGAGCATATACGAGTCCGGGTTATGGGCGATCGAGCATGCCCCTGAGTTTCCTGTTCCTCTTCTGCTTATGCATGGTACGGGTGACCGCCTGACATCGGGTCAGGCAAACCGTGAGTTTGCCGAGCGCGCGGGAAAATTGGCCACCTGGCGCGCCTGGGAGGGCTGGTATCATGAGATCCATAACGAACCTGAAAAAGCAAAAGTGCTCAAAGCGATGGTAGACTGGGTGGATCAACGCCTGAAAAAGAAATAAGTCTTTTCTGCGCGTGCTGGACAAATCTTCCTGACCATGAGAAAATTTCGACCCAACACATAAATTAATGAGGTGACTGAATGAGTAAGAAGGATAGAGAAGGAATGAGCAAACGCGAGGAGTTCCGTGAAAAACGCCGCCGCGCGGAACAGCGCAATCGTTGGATCTGGATTGGATCGATTACCGTGCTCGCTATAGTGGTTGCATTCTTTTTGATTTATCCGCAGCTCAAACCCCTGGCTGCCGTCCAGCCGGCCACGCTCGTTACAATCCCAAGCGCGGATCGTAATAATAGCGGCGATCCGAATGCGCCCGTCAAGCTGGTCGAGTTTTCCGATTATCAGTGTCCCTACTGCAAGAATTTTTGGCATGACACTGAATCCCAGGTTCTCAATGCCTATGTAAAAACCGGCAAGGTGTACTTTACCGCACGCTCGGCAGGCAATTTTGTGAGCGATAATGCCACAGGAGGGACTGATACTGAATCACGGGATTCTGCAGAGGCGGCGTACTGTGCAGCCGATCAAAATAAATTTTGGCAAATGCATGATGCGCTGTTCACCAATGTTTTGGGAGAGGCCGATGGCATTTCCTTTACGCCCCGCCGTTTGCAGGCCATTGCACAAAATGTCGGTCTTGATATGAATGCCTACAATTCCTGTTTCTCCAGCTCAAAATATGCGACCCAGGCCGATCAGGACCTGCAGGATGCCGTAAAGGCCGGTCTTAGCGGCACGCCTTTCTTTGTGGTCAGTTATAATGCCAACGGCCAGGCAAAAACCGAGACGATCGATGGCGCACAGCCGTTCTCGGTCTTTCAGCAGACCCTTGACGCGGCACTGGTTGCTGCAGGCGCTAAATAAAATATATTTATTTATAAGCGCTGCATGATATATCCAAAAAGGACAGGCACAGGAGCGTAAGCTCGGTGCCTGTCCTTTTTTCCGTAGTATAGGTGCCAGATGGTCTCCCTACGCGGAATCTTCTATTTTCCGAATAAGGATAATATCCATACGATAAGTGGTGCGATTACGAGTGCCGGCAGAAAATTCCCGATGCGGATCTTCTTGATGTCAAGCAGGCTGCTGATGGAAAGTCCTATCAAGATCACCCCACCTGCTGCCGTCATCTCGTTCATCATGGATGGGGTGGCGATTGCGTTCAATTGCGCTGCCAGCAGGCTGATGCCGCCCTGGTAGACCAGGACCATTACCGCCGAAAATAAAACCCCCGGTCCCAGCGTGGATGCAAACGCCAGGGAGGCGAATCCGTCCAGAGCCGACTTGACAGCAAGCAGGTTGTAATTGCCTGTCAGGCCGTCCTGGATGGAGCCAAGGATGGCGAGCGGGCCGACGCAAAAGAGCAGGGAAGCAGTCAGGAAGCCACGGACAAATTTACTCGAAGGTTCTTCGCCATCATCGTTATTTTTTGAAAATTGTTTTTCAAGGATTTGACCCAGCGCCTGCAGGCCGTCTTCGATACGCCACCATTCACCCAGAAGTGCGCCGATCAATAGCGCTCCGAGGACGATCAGGGAGTTTTCGGTCTTGAGGAACATTTGAATGCCGATCGCCATGACGAACAGCCCCATTCCCGTAACGACCGTGGCCTTTAATCTTTCCGGGACGCGCGCCCCGAATATCAAACCGAGCGTTCCGCCGATGAGCACGGTGGCAACATTGAGCAAGGTACCAGTCACATTTGACTCCTATTGATTCTTGGTAATTACTCACGCCTTCTGTAAGATCCCTCATTTTGGATCGGCCCCGTCATTGGGTTTTAATCGTTATCCCTGGCCAGGGTTGTGCCTTTCCCTGCGGCCCGGTTCTCGAGCAGTTCCAGCGCGAACAACAACGAGGACAACCGGTTGAGATATTGCTGTAACGCCGGGTTGGTGATCTCTTTTTTGTCGAAAAGCTCCACTACGCGCCGTTCAGCCCGGCGGACAACCGTGCGTGCCACGGATAATGCCGCACCCGCCGCCGAATCCCCCGGCAGGATGAATTCCTTTGGCATTTCGATGATCTTGCTTAATGCATCCGTTTGCTCCTCCAGCCAATCTACGCGCCGGGCGTCGAAATGGAATTGCTGCTCATTTTCGGGTGTGGCGGCAACTTCAGCCATCAGCCGGTATAAGTCACGCTGGGCCTCGAGGAGCAACGGCCCGCTGCGTCCATCGCGCGCCGCCACACGCGCCAGACCCAGACTCGCTGAAGATTCGTCCAGTGTCCCAATGGCTTCCATGCGCGAATGATGCTTGGCGATCCGACCGTTGCCCAGCAGGCCGGTTGTCCCGTCATCCCCTTTGCGCGTGTAAAAAGACATCCCTCGATTATAATCTTACATACGGTTGAGATTGGGATATAAAACTTTGTTTACGCCTGCCGAAACCTGCGAACTCAAAGGACTGAACCAGATGTTGAAGCGTATTCATAAGGAGATTTTCCACCGAGCATTCGCAGAGTATTCGGAGGGCGGTGAGACATTTAGTCCTCGCGCTCTCCGCGCCATTATTGCCGCTAATCTCCGGCAGGATGTACTACACGCCCAGTTCGGTCATGATGAATTTCACTTTGACAATAATGCCTTTGCCCGATCGCGTGAGTATATTGAAGAGCAGCGGGCGCTCGTGAAGCCCGCACTCGAGGGCGGGCAAGTCCTGTCTGCCTGGCAGGCCTTTGGCCGCCTGACCCACTCTGCGCAGGATTTCTATTCCCACAGCAACTATGTTGACCTGTGGCTCGTCTGCCAGCCCAATGGCCTGCGCCCGGCGCCTTCCGAGATCGACCCGCTCGACGACACGCTGATCGAGAACCCTTCCCTTCGTTCGGGCAAATTCTATTATCCGCTGGAAGCTTTTAGTTTTGTTCCAGGCCTTAAAAAACTAGTCCTTCCCCTATTGCCGCGCGACTCGCATGCCTGGATGAACCTGGATTCCGAAGAACGCGGTCCGATGTTCGACTATGCCTTTCAAGCAGCCGTCAAGCGTACCCGGGTCGAATACGACCTGACTACCCACACATTTTCGAGTGACCTGCTCTCGTCATTCCGGGATTTTTAGTCTCACCACAGTTGCTGTGCAGTGAAACAATTGCCTAAAAAAACCAAGACATCCTCTTTCGGTTCCCCTGGCCGTGTGGCACATGATGCCTCGGCATTTTATTCAGCCCGCCTCTACGATGACCAGCCGCAATCGAAAGAGACACAGGCGGTTGAGAATCCCATCCCGTCTGAGCTGCTCGATACGGTTATCAACGCCTCCTCCGAACAAATGACCGGGCTACCCGATAACTCTGTGCACCTTATGGTCACCTCGCCGCCCTATAATGTGGGTAAGGATTATGACGAAGACCTGACGCTGCCCGAGTATCTTGCCTTCCTTGATCGCGTGTGGGCCGAGACGTACCGCGTACTTGTTCCCGGCGGGCGCGCATGCATCAACGTTGCCAATTTGGGACGCAAACCCTATATTCCCCTTCATACGTTTATTGCCCGCGATATGATCGAATTGGGTTTTCTCATGCGCGGCGAGATCATCTGGGATAAAGGCGCCTCGGCCAGCGCCTCCACAGCCTGGGGCTCGTGGCAGTCGGCGACCAACCCTACCTTGCGCGACGTCCATGAATATATATTGATATTTTCAAAGGGTTCTTATCGGCGCGGCCGTCCGGAGGATCGCAAGGATACGATTACGAAGGAGCAGTTCCTCGAATTCACAAAATCCATCTGGAATTTCCCGGCGGAGTCCGCCAGGAAGATCGGTCACCCGGCTCCGTTCCCGCTGGAGCTGCCGTATCGTTTGATACAGTTATATACCTTTGAAAACGAAGTGGTGCTTGACCCCTTCATGGGAAGCGGACAGACCGCTTTGGCGGCGTTAAAGTCAAGCCGCCGTTTTGTGGGCTATGAATTGAATTTGGAATATCAGGCTCTTGCAAATAAACGGATCAGTTCTGCCCGGCCTTGAGGCTCCGTGTGGTTCCCGGTTTTTTCCTGGCGGGGGTGGCCTTTTGCTTAACCCTATCCTTCTCGGCCTGTTCGATCAATGCGTCTGCCGTCATGTCCTTTTTGTAAGCAGCGCAGCCGATGGTGATCGTGATCTCCTCCTTGGTAACCAGGGAACCGATCTTGATCTTCCGTAGTTTCTCGGCGACGATTTTGCCTTGCTTTACACTGATTTCCGGCAGGACCACAGCGAATTCATCCCCTCCGTAGCGTGCGACCTGGTCGCTGGCTCGTGTAAGCGCCTTCATAAGATGCGCACAGTCACGTAATAATTGATCACCCATAAGGTGACCGTGCCGGTCGTTGTAGCTCTTGAAGTTGTCGATGTCAACCATCAGCAGCGTAAGTTGTCGTCCGTAGCGCTCGGCGCGTTTGATCTCGCGCGCCAACGTCTCTTCAAAGAAGCGCCGGTTTGCGGCTCCGGTAAGCGAGTCGGTGGTTGCCGCATGTTCAAGTTCGGTCCGCAGCCGCCGGTTATCCATCACGACGAAATAGTGCCTGGTTAAAACCAGCACGATGATGACGAATAATAAAATCAGCGCCACGTACAGTATCAAGTTCGAGTGTAATAGACCAGTCATTTCAAAAAATTACCATCCTGCCACCTCTGTGCTTATTCAGAGAATTTTTCCTCATCCATTAATTTGTTATTATACGCCCGACTTTTGCAGATGATGAACTGACAGTTTTGCAACTTTCAGGGCACTGCGGCCTCGTTAACGCACAGTTTATATAAATGTTGTACCCTCTTGTGGATGAGGCCGGGTATTTCGCCCTCTGAAAGAAGAATGATTGGATGAGCAAAATACTGGTTGTTGACGACGATCCCCACATACGCGAGCTGGTGCAGGTATTCCTGCATAACGATGGTTTCGAGGTCGTGGAAGCTGCGGACGGCGTGGATGCGTTGTCGAAGCTCGAATCGGTCAAAGTAGACCTGGCGATCATCGATATCATGATGCCGAACATGGACGGCTGGGAGCTATGCCGCGAGCTGCGGGCGACGTTCGATATCCCGATCCTGATGCTCACAGCCAAGGCGGAGACCGGTCATAAACTTAAAGGCTTCGAGCTGGGAACAGACGATTATCTGGTGAAGCCTTTTGAGCCGTTGGAACTGGTGGCACGCGTAAACGCCCTCCTGAAGCGTTATCGCATCGCCATTTCGCAGGCCATCCAGGTGGGGGAGCTGTCGATGGACCGCAAAACATTTGAAGTGATGGTTAACGGCGAGAACCTGACCCTGCCGCACAAGGAATTCGAGCTGTTATTCAAGCTGGCGGGCTACCCGGGCCGCACCTTCTCGCGTGAACAGTTGATCGAAGACATTTGGGGATTCGATTTTCGCGGCAATGACCGCACGCTGGACGTACACATCAACCGACTGCGCGAGCGTTTCCCGGAAGGAAAATTTTCGTTCAAGATCACGACGATCCGCGGGTTGGGCTATCGCCTGGATGTGTCCTCATGAAGAAGATGCGTCCGTGGATAGTCCGCATCGCATGGCTGATCTTTTTGCTGGTATTTGTATCCATCATGTTTGCCTCCAGCTTTTTTCTGACCAGTTTCCTTTACGGAGTCACTCACCTTAATCCTGCCCTCTGGCAGACCCAGGTCATCAACTCGCTTTTGGGATTGATACTTACCTTCCTGGTCGGGAGCGTTATAGGTAATTTTGCGAGGGCAAGAGGCTGGATATCGAGGGAGAATATGTTCCGTCCGATCATTGAAGCAATGGAGCGGATCGCCAGAGGGGATTTCAGTGTCCGGCTGGAAGACGAAATCGGGGACCATCAGATGGTCGGCGAGCTTGCCAGGAGCGTGAATAATATGGCCCTGGAATTGGACCAGATGGAGAACATGCGCCAGGAATTTGTTTCCAACGTGTCGCACGAGATCCAGTCTCCGCTGACGTCCATCCGCGGGTTCGCACAGGCATTGAAAAACGACCAGCTCTCCCCGGAAGAGCGGCATCATTATCTCAGCATCATCGAGAATGAAAGCACGCGGCTGTCGCGGATCACCGAAGACCTGCTCAAGCTGGCTTCGCTGGAATCGGACCGGGTGCGATTTGAGCCGAAACCCTACCACCTGGATAAACAGATCAGGAGCCTTATCCTGACCTGTGAACCGCAATGGGCCGCGAAGGGGATCGAGATGGACGTATCTCTTGAAGAAGTGGAGATCGTCGCCGATCAGGACCTGCTGAGCCAGGTGTGGCTCAACTTAATCAACAATGCCATAAAATTCTCGCAGCAAGGCGGGAAGGTGCTTATTGACTTGGGTCGCACGGACGACAGAATCGAATTCAGCGTCTCGGATACAGGGATCGGTATTTCCGAGGAAGACCAGACGCACATCTTCGAGCGCTTTTATAAAACCGACAAGTCGCGGACGCGTGTGAAAGAAGGCAGCGGCCTGGGACTTTCCATTGTTAAAAAGATCGTGGATATGCATAAGGGCACGGTTGAAGTCAAGAGCAAGCCGGGTGCAGGTGCGACTTTTAGCGTATACCTTCCTCGAGAGTGACCATATAAGATAAAACATATGTCCCACGATTTAAACTTGGGACAAAGAATTCTGAAAAAATGGAAATGCACAGGGCGTACGCCCCGTGCATTTCCATTTTTTCAGGTATTTCATGCAGGGGCTGTGGGTCGTTTCATTCTGTTTATATTTAGTTTACGCGGGCGGTATATGATGATCATTGAAGAAAACGTCATTTAGGAGAAATTTACGAATGCAAAACCATTCACATGGAGGCGGGCGGGGACGTCCAGCCTTATTTAATACAGATCAACCTGCCGTGTCCTTCAAGTCAGTCAACTGGGGACGCCTGTTGGGTTATCTTAAACCCTATTCGGGCAAGATGGCCCTGGCGATCGTGGCCCTGCTCATCTCCAGCGGAATGGGACTAGCCTTCCCGCTGGTTATCGTGCGCCTGCTCGATTCGGTGACCAAAGCCAAAAGCTTTACACCGCTCAACAACCTGGCCCTGTTACTGGCCGGGATCTTCCTGCTGCAGGCAGCCTTCTCGTTCTGCCAATCGTACCTGCTTGCTTATATCGGCGAGCACATCGTTTACGACATGCGGACAAATTTATACGGGCATTTGCAAAAACTATCGCTCGACTTTTATGCCAACCGGCGCGTCGGCGATGTTGTCTCGCGGCTGTCGAGCGACGTGACCCAGATGCGCACCATGTTGACCAGCAATTTAACGATGCTCCTCAGCCAAAGCGTATCGCTGATCGGTTCCGTCGTGATCGTCATGACGTTGAACGCCCGCCTGACGTTATTCATCCTCGCTTTGGTGCCTGTTGTTATCCTGGTCGCATTCGTGTTTGGCGGGCGCATCCAAAAGGGAAGCACGAAAGTCCAGGACCAGTTGGCCGATTCGACGGTGGTCGCCGAAGAGGGACTACAGGGTGTGCGCGTGGTGAAGAGCTTCGGGCGTGAAGCCTACGAGACAAGCCGTTACGACACCGCCATGGAAAAGACCTTCCAGGCCTCTTTGAAAATGGCCGTATACAACTCCGCGTTCGGGTCCATCATGATGTTCCTGGGCTTCGGCTCGATCGCGGCGGTCATGTGGTACGGCGGCCGCGAAGTGATCGCCGGGCGACTGACACTAGCTCTGATCACCGGCTTCCTTATGTACTTCATAACGATTGCCGGCAGTCTGGCCGGGTTGGCGGGTCTATACGGTCAGATGCGAACCGCGATCGGGGGCGTAGAGCGCGTGTTCGAGATCCTCGATACGAAACCATCGGTGCAAGATGCGCCGGATGCCATTGCCTTGCCGGTCAGCAAGGGCAGCATCACTTTCGATGAAGTATCTTTCAGCTACGAGAACGACGCGCCCGTCATACAGGGCATATCGCTGGACGTCCAACCCGGTGAGATCCTGGCGCTGGTGGGCCCGAGCGGGGCGGGGAAGAGCACCATCTTCAACCTGATCCCACGCTTCTACGACCCAACCAGTGGCGTGATCCGCATCGACGGGGAGGACCTGCGCTGCATCACACAGGAGAGCTTGCGGGCACAGATGGCCATCGTCCCACAGGAGACGCTGCTGTTCGGCGGGACGATCCGCGAGAACATCCTGTACGGGCGACTGGACGCGAGCGAAGATGAAATCATCGCAGCCGCGAAGGCCGCCAACGCCCACGATTTCATCATGGAATTCCCAAAGCAGTACGATACAACCGTGGGCGAGCGCGGCGCTAATTTGAGCGGCGGGCAGCGCCAGCGCATCTCGATCGCGCGCGCCATCCTCAAAGACCCGCGCATCCTGCTGCTGGACGAGGCCACCAGCTCGCTGGACAACGAGTCCGAAGGCTTGGTGCAGGAGGCACTCAACCGTCTCATGCAGAACCGGACGACGGTCATCATCGCTCACCGGCTGAGCACCATCAAGATAGCGGACCGTATCGCGGTGCTGGAGAACGGGCGCATCGTGGAGCTGGGCACGCACCAGGAGCTGATGGCGCTCAACGGGTTATACGCCCGACTGTACTCGATGCAGTTCCGCGACCCCGAGGAAGAACTGGCCGTGCTGCAGAGTGCTCTTCATAACGCCGAGCAACACGCGCAGGAGAAAAAGCGGGAAAAATCCGGAGGCCTTTTGAGCGCGATACTGGAGGGAGGGCGATAGCCCTCCCTTTTTTGATGAGTCCTGGCCTTATCGACTCGCTTACGTCTTTTGTGTGACGGTATATAACGCCATGCGGTTGCCGGTGGGGTCGGCGAACAGCGCATACCAGCCCCGGCCGGGAATCTCGGTCTTGCCGAGCAGCTTCTTGCCGCCCATGGTCTCGATCTTTTTCAGGTCGGCTTCGATATCGTCGCTGTCGATATAAATGATCACATCGCCAGGCTGGTTATCTTTGTCGACATCGGGGAAGCCGCCGCGCATATTGCCGGCCTGCCAAACGGTGTATTTAGCGCCCTTGTCGTCCATCGGCTGGATCGTCCAGCCGAACATATCGGCGTAGAACTTTGCCAGGTCGGCGCGGCCTTTAGCGGGGATCTCGATATGTCCAATAGTTCGGTTTTTCATTTTATGCTCCTTTGGTGGAATGGATTATGACTTGATCGGATCGTTGGCCCTGGTCGCGAAATGATTAGGCTGATAACTGCCCGGCACATCGCCG
>CAZPCR010000051.1:1885-11915 GCA_964585035.1 uncultured Anaerolineaceae bacterium | reverse complement strand
GGCGGGCCGCACCCACTTCCTGGTTGAGGCTGTTTTCCTTCTCCTGCATATTGAAGAGAACGCGTTCCGCTTCGTCTAGATCTGGAGCCTGCGCCAGGGCAGATTCGAGATTTGCTTTAACAGCATTGTATTCCGATTCCTGTTGCTCTAACTCCAAATGTTGATTGCCGATCTCAGATCTCAGGTTCTGAATCTCGTTATCCAGGGGAGCCAATGCAGCTCGTGTAGATTCAAGCCTGCGGTATTCTTCATCGCTGGCGCGTCCTTCAAATTCCATCTGCCGGGCGGTATCATGTGCGGCTGCATCGTAACCAAGTTTGGCGAGTTGTTTATCGAGCCTGGCGAGTTGCTTTTGCTCTTCGACTGCGTACTTTCCACTTTCCAGTGTTTTTTCAACTTCCTTCAATCGCTGCATGCCATTCATCTCCCAATCCATTGAAAGAGAATTGAGTCGTTCGAGCCGTTCGGTGAATTGGGCGACAGAATTAGAGTGGACAAGCCGCTCTTTATCAGCCGAAGAAAGCATGCTGATCTTCAATTCTAGAGATTTGATATTCGCAGTCAACTCCTCGGATGTAAATTTGTTGGCCCGGAAACGGTCGCCTTTCTCCTTGCCATCAGCTTGTAATTGTTCCAAAGTGGCCTTACGATGCTGCGGGCTTAAAGGCTGTCCGCATAATGGGCAGGCTGCGCCTTCCGAGATTTCCAATGTCTCGATCCGAGCCTTGAGTTCGTCCATTTCGATTTTTAAAGCTTCGTTCTCAACTTTAAATTCAGCCAGTCTTTCGCGAGCATCGCTGCGCTGCTGCTCGGACTGACCGCGTTCAATAACCTTAGTTTCTGCTTCCGCGTGCAATTTCTGCGAATTTTCAATCTCGTTTTTCAGAATACCGATCTCAGTTTCCTGCTCGTGGATGGCTGCCTGTTCGATCAACAGACTGCGCTGCTCTTCGACCAGACGAGCCCTCCCGGCGGCAATTTGTTCAAGCAAGGGAGATCGGTCTTTTTCCTGGGCACGGAATGCCAGGGCGACCTTATCCCATTCTTCCAAATCGGTGCGGCTTTTTTGCCACGTTTTGTAGGCAGCCTCAATTTCTTTAGAGCGCTCGATGAGATCTTTGTCTACTGTGCGGATAGCCTCTCTTTCAGCCAGGCGGCTTTGAAGTCCGGAAATATGTGAGCGCGATCTCTCGATGGCGGAAGCTAACGTCTCAACAAGCCTACCCTGTTGTTCCAGTGTGGCGACCGTCTTCTTGATATTTTCCAGGGCGTTTTCCTGTGTTTTACGGGCTGAGGTCAAAAGCGTTAATTCTGCTTCGAGTTCCTTGAGGCGCTTTTTTCGAGGCTCTTCCTCGGCCAACTCCGTATCTATCTCGGTTATTCGACCGTCAATTCCCCCGGCGTCATCTTCGAGCGCTTTCCGTTTCTCAAGAGTTAATGTCCTATAGATCTCCCACATTTCGAGGCCCAGGATGTTACTCAGTACTTCCTTTCGTTTACTGGCAGTTTGCTGCGTGAACTGATCGGCATTCCCCTGCAAAAAGAAGGCCGCGTTGATGAACGTCTCGTAATCGAGGCGCAGGGTCTGTTCGATGCGTGACTGAGTTTCGCGCAATGTTCGTTCGGTAAGTGGTTTCCAACCGCCGTTATTTAAGTTTTGCATGTTCGTGCCGGCGGGGGACTCTCGAATTTGGAATTCCAACACTGTATTTTTTCCGCGCGGCAATGCCCGCTGTACTCGATATACATTGCCTTCATATTCAAATGTAAAAACAACCTCTGCAGCTTTTGATTGCAAATTGACCAGCGAGTCATCGCGTTTACGTGCCTGTCCAAAGAGCACCCAGGTCATCGCGTCCAGAAGAGACGATTTACCCGCGCCGTTCTGGCCAGAAATACAGGCCAGGTTGAATGAGGTGAAATCTATTTCAACCGGATCGCGATAAGATAGAAAACCAGTGATGCGGAGCTGAAGGGGAATCATTATTGAAATTATACCTTGTGGGACATTTTGAAAAGAAATCAAAACGATTCGTTTGCGAAAGATAGGATATTTCGTATAAGAACGTTGAGTAGATGTGTTTCTTTTATGTTATCATCGTGCCGATGTTCGACCCCGAAGATCCGCGTACACGCCGACGTTTGATCTTGATCGCAATTATTCTCGCGACCATACCATGCTATTGTCTTGGGGGAATTGCTTTAGGTTTTGCGCCTGCACCAGGCACCAGTACTCCCACTCCATCCGATACGTTGACTGCAACCTCTACCGGCTCCATCACTCCTTCGGCGACTTTAACTCCAACCATAACCGGCACGGTTTCAAGCACGCCAACCTCAAGCTTGACACCGACCATCTCGCCTACACCCTTTATTCCACCGACACTGACATTCACTGCCTCACCGACTCACACTTTTACGCCGACCTTTACTCCATTACCTACTTCCACCCACACGCCGACCGCTACGGCTACGCCTTCGCGAACACCATTACCTACTGATACACTTAAGCCAACCGACACTCCAATCCCGACTGATACTATGACTCCTACAGTGACTGCCTTTCCAAGTCCATGACGGATATTCTGCCATTTCTCAAATCTCTGATCTCTGTATCCGGCCTCTCAGCCTATGAAGGATCCGTTGCAGGTGTCATTGAACAAAAATGGAAACCTTTGGTTGATGAGCTTTCAACCAGCCATCTGGGTTCGCTGCATGCATTGAAACGCGGCCAGGGGAAAGGCAAACTTCCGTCAATAATGATTGCCACCCATATGGATGCCATTGGCTTAATGGTCACACAAATCGAGGGTAGCTTTCTGCATATAGATGAGATTGGCGGTGTCGACACCCGTATCCTGCCCGGGACACCGGTTATGGTGCATGGCAGGCAAGACTTGCCTGGTGTGCTTGTTCTTCCACCAGCCAGGACACTGCCCGAAGAAATACGTGATGAGGCTATTGGCTTAAGGCATTTACTGGTGGACACCGGCTTATTAGCTGCAAGGGTAGCAGGCCTCGTTAAAGTGGGCGACTTGGTTTCATTTAATACACCGCCCGTCGAATTAGGTGAAGATGTGTTGAGCGGCCATTCCCTGGATAACCGTGCCTCGGTAGCTGCGCTGACGGTTTGTCTCGAAGAACTCCAAGGCAAAAACCATGTATGGGATGTATGGGCCGTTGCAACCACACAAGAAGAAGAAACCCTGGGTGGGGCAGCAACCTCTGCTTATGACCTGCATCCCGATCTCGCCGTGGCCATGGATGTGACTTTTGCCAAAGGGCCCGGGGTAATTGGTTGGGAGAGTTTTCCAATGGGCAAGGGACCAACACTTGGGTGGGGAGCCAACCTACACCCTTTCCTTTATAAACAGTTCAAGGAATTGGCCGATAAACTCGAAATACCCGTTGCAATGGACATCACCCCCACTCATTCCGGTACGGATGCCTATGCAATCCAGGTGGCGCGCGCGGGTATTCCAACGATGCTGATCGGTATCCCATTGCGTTATATGCACACGGCGGTCGAAATGATCGCCATCAAAGATGTTCAGCGCGCCGGCCGCTTACTGGCTGAATTCATCAGCAGACTCGAGGTTGATTTTGTCTCAAAGATTTCGTGGGAGGATAAAGATGGCAACTAAGCCTCCTGCGATCGGTACGGCTCAATTCAAGATGCTTGAAAAACTATGTAACGCTGTTTCCGTATCTGGTGAAGAAAATGAAGTGAGAAAGATCGTCCTTGAAGAAGTTGGTCCTTATGCTGATGTGGTCAAGGTCGATGCGCTCGGTAACCTACTTGCCACTAAAAAGGGACACGGCGCGAAACGTCTACGTGTTATGCTCGATGCACACATGGATGAAGTTGGCTTCATGCTCGTTGCGGAAGATGGCGATGGGATCTATGAATTCAAGACCATCGGGGGTATTGAATCACATTATCTGCCTGGTAAACAGGTTGTAGCAGGTAAAGACAACACGCCGGGTGTGATCGGGACCAAGCCCATCCATCTGACAAAATCAGACGAACGCAAGCATTCCATCCCAGTCGATTCACTGCGGGTTGACCTCGGACCGGGTGTCAAAGCCAAGATCGGAGACCGAGGAACATTTGCACCGAACTTCCGACATACAGGTACTTCGATCATATCAAAGTCGATTGATGATCGGATTGGAGTCGCGACATTGATTGAGCTGTTCAAGACTGCGCCGTCAAACATCGACGTCCTGGCAGCATTTACAGTGCAGGAGGAGATCGGTTTACGCGGCGCAAAAGTCGCGGCCTATGCCTTTCACCCTGATTTGGGGATAGCTATTGACTCCACCCCCGCGAATGACCTGCCGATGCAGTGGAATGGAGAAAACACTTTCTATAACACGCGGCTTGGATCGGGTCCGGCAATCTATCTGGCGAATTCATCGACATTGGACGATCCGCGCCTTGTGCGTTTTATAGCTGAAATAGCGGAAAAGGGTAATATCTCTTTTCAATATCGCCAGCCGGGCGGCGGCGGTACCGACGCGGCAGCCATCCAGCGATCACTTGCTGGAATTCCCGTTGTTTCCGTGTCGATCCCCCACCGCTATACTCATACTTCTTTCAGTATTGCCCGTGTAGACGATTGGAAGAATACTCTATCCCTTTTGTTCGCGGCGCTCAAGCGTATGACACCCGATATTTTAAAACGTTAAATTCTACTCAAAGGTGATTCTTATGAAGGGTCTGATTGCTTTAGTTGGTGCTGGAGAGTATTTACCTGTGATGGATGAGGTCGACCGATATCTTCTGGATTCCGTCAATAAGGGAGGGGGTGCTCCGCAAGTCGTTTGTTTGCCGACCGCAGCAGGACAAGAGGGGGACGAGAGCGTGGGACGCTGGTTGAGGATGGGTGAGGAACACTTCAAAGCCTTGGGCGCTGAGGTCCATGCATTACCGATCATTGACAGGGCCTCGGCAGATGATCCACAGTTTGAACCAATCCTTTTAACGGCGGATTTGATCTATTTTTCTGGCGGCAATCCCCTATATCTTTACGAGACGATGAATGGAAGCCGGGTGTGGGCCGCGGCGGAAAAAGCATGGGAACAGGGAGCAACCTACGCCGGGTGTTCAGCAGGTGCGATGATACTAGCGAAGCGAATACCCAACTTCCGGCGATTGGGTATGGGCACGGTGAATGGATTTGGCATTATGCCTGCAGATTACATAATGCCACATTTTGATCATGCAGGCCCTTTTAAAGTCCTGGTCAATGCGTTAAGAAAAGGCATGAAAGATGCTGAACATATGTTGGGAATCGATGAGAACACTGCGCTGGTTGGAAAACTTGGGGGGCCGTGGCAGGTGATGGGCAACAGCAAAGTACATTTATTGATGCGAAAAAGCACCAGAGTCTTTGGAGCGGGCGAAACCGTCCCGCTGCAATGAAGAGGCATTCATGAAGCAGCTCATTCAAAAACTCACCAGCGTTTTTAGCCCTTCCGGATATGAAGATGCGATCCGTTCCACGATCCGAAATGAGATCAAAGGATTGGATGTTGATATGCGGGTGGATGCCTTAGGTAACCTGATCGTCCATAAGGGTAGACCGTCGAAAAACGGTAAACGCATTATGATCGCGGCGCACATGGATGAGATCGGCTTGATGGTGACTCATGTGGACGAAGGTGGGTTTATACGTTTTACAGGCATCGGTGGAGTCTATCCTCGCAACCTGCCTGGAGGGCGGGTCAGGTTCATTAATGGAACTACGGGTGTGATTGGCCTTGAACCGACGGAGCATAACAGCGACGTTACACCCCTCGACAAGATGTTCCTTGACGTGGGTGCAGTTAGCAAAAAGGACTGCCCTGTGAAAACCGGAGACGTGGCGGCATTTGAGCGACCATTTTTGGATTTGGGGGAACGTTTGGTTGCCAAATCTATGGACGACCGCATCGGCTGTGCGGTTGCCATCGAAGCGTTACGGAAACTCACGGCCACACCGCATGAGGTCCTTTTCGTTTTCACTACACAGGAGGAAGTTGGAACCCGCGGCGCCCAAACTTCTGCTTATGGTATCGATCCCGAGCTGGGCTTTTCCATCGATGTAACGGGATGGGGAGATACACCGGGTCAGAAAGATTTTGATGTAGCATTGGGAAAAGGGCCGGCTATAAAAATCCGTGATGGCGGGATGATATCCGACCCACGGATCGTTAACTGGATGGTCCGCACGGCTGAAAAGGAAAAACTACCCTACCAGCGCGAAGTACTTTTAGGCGGCACTACCGATGCGCGCGCCATGCAGCTTGTCCGAGCTGGCATCCCTGTTGGATGCGTTTCCATCCCCTGCCGTTACGTCCATTCACCTTCAGAGATGGTTGATGTCAAGGATGTGGATAACGCGGTGAACTTGATCGTGGCAATGTTGAAATCCCCTATCGAATTAAGATAAAAAGTTACTATTCGCGCCATCTTGGCCAGAAAAGCACTCGGTGTCTGCGGTCTGCGATTAAGTAAGGGTATGAGTAGCTTAAGCCAATTAAACTACCGACGATTTGAGGCGATCATGGGGGTGCATCAATAGCCGACCAATACATAAGGAATGGAAAAAATCAGGCTCCCGACGGGGAGCTTGATTTTTTTAGGGTCACTACTTTGAGCCGTCTGCGTCTTCAGCCTTTTGCGGCATCATATTCATGAAGTAAGCCGCCCCTGCTCCCAGAGCAAAAGCACCTGCCGACCCTGGCGATGCGAAGTCTGTGATACCGATAAGGAGACCAAAGAATCCGAGTGACAATGCGATTTGAACCTGCCACACGCTCTTCTTGAAATTATCCATTACCAGACGTCCGACCGCCAACCCAACCACCAAAAAACCAATTGCTCTTAACAAAAAACCGAGAAACGCAAAAACTTCATCTATGATAGGTGGCATATAACTTCTCCTTTGTGATTATGTTCATCGAATACCGATGATTTATTTTCTTTTTGTGCAAATTATAACCCGAAGATAAAGAATATAACCCAAGTGCCGGCTTTTACACCCATGCCCACAACAACCAGAGCAGGATCATCAGAACACCGACTCCAAAAACTGCTGCAAAGGACCAACCCCAGGCAATCATATAAGTCTTTGCAGAGGTAAAGGCTAATTTGCGGTCACGCAATCGAAGATATTCCGCGCCGAAGAGGCCGAGAGGCGAAGCCAGCATTCCGATCAGAGGAGTGAGAAATATACTGGCAATGATGCCTGCCAGGAAAGCCACCGCAATGGAACCCCATGGGATAGAGTGCCCGCGCATTTTTTGGGCAATGATGATATTGTCAATCACACTTCCAAACAACATCGAGAGCGTAATGAGTGCGAAGAGCAACCAGTCGATCCAGGTCATGCGGCCGGCAGCATTCTCTATTAAGGCGTAAATCAGAGTAGCGAGCCACATTACGACCAGGGCCGGAAAAACGGGTATCAGCAATCCCAATAGACCGACAATCAGCACTGAAAGAGTCAGTGTTTGAAGAAAAACTTCGGACCAGAATTTTGGGTCAGTGGGCATGGTTAAGAAATCCCTGCGGGACGTTAAATTATTTCAAGGTCCTTATGTTAAATCCTGATCACATCCAGTCCGGCCATCCATGGACGAAGAACTTCCGGGATAACGATCGACCCGTCAGCTTGCTGGTTGTTTTCAAGCACGGCGATCAAGGTGCGAGGAAGACCCAGGCCAGAACCATTAAGCGTGTTAACCAGGCGCGTTTTACCTGTTTCGACGTTCCGATATTTAATGCCTGCACGCCGGGCCTGGAAATCGCGCACATTCGAGACAGATGAAACCTCCAGCCACTCATTACAACCGGGTGCCCAAACTTCAACATCATAGGTAGTGGTGGAATTGAAGCCAATATCGCCGGTACAAAGATGCTTAATGCGATACGTCAAGCCGAGCTGCTGGCAAGTAGCTTCCGCATGTGCACACATCTTTTCGAGCCAGGCATCCGATTCTTCGGGCTTGCAATAGATATACATTTCGACCTTGTCGAATTGATGCCCTCGTTTGATGCCGCGTACGTCACGTCCGGCGCTCATCTTTTCGCGCCGAAAACAAGGCGTATACGCCGTATAGAGCAAAGGCAGGCTGGCCTCATCGAGGATCTCATTCATATGAAGGCCGGTGAGCGGAACCTCGGCGGTTGGTACAAAGTAAAGATCCTCCTCATGATCCTTATATAAATTGTCTGCAAACTTGGGCAATTGTCCTGCACCATATACGGTTTCAGTCTTGACCATAAACGGCAAATATTTTTCAGTATAACCCTGCCGGATATGGAGATCGAGCATAAAGGCAATCAAGGCCCGCTGCAGACGCGCACCGGCGCCGCTCAGCACATAGAAGCGTGAACCGGTGATCTTTGTGCCGCGCTCAAAGTCAATGATCCCGAGGGCAGGTCCGAGATCCCAGTGAGGTTTTGGCTCGAAATCAAATTTTTTCTGCTTGCCCACCGTCCTGATAACGACGTTCTCGCTCTCGTCTTTTCCAACCGGTGTACTTTGATCGGGGATGTTTGGAATGCCAGATGTGACTGCGTTCAACTGTACATCCACATCTGCAACCTCTTTATCAAGAGCGCCGATCTTATCGCCGACGACGCGCATCGCCTCGATCCTGGACTGACGCGCGGCGGCATCCTTCATCTGGCTTATCTCCTTCGAGACGACATTCCGCTCCGCTTTAAGCTTCTCGACCTCCGACAAAAGAGCACGGCGCTTTTCATCCAATTGCAAAACGACATCAACCGGTGAGACATCCATCTGGCGGTTCTTCAGGGCGGTACGAACGATTTCCGGATGTTCACGGATCAAATTGATATCCAACATGTTTGCACCTCCATGTGCAACCTGGCGGCAACAAAGGCAAGACCAAGACCCCGGCCAGGAAATAAAATACGCCCCGGTCCATTTGCAGGACGAGGGGGCGTCTCGTGGTGCCACCTGCTTTACCTCCACCGCTCCACTGAAGCACCTCTCATGGTTTTTATGGAGAGGGCTGGATAGATAGAGGCATCTCAACCTTGCGCAGTAACGGGCGCTCGCGTCCCTCTTACGGTCACCAGAGCGCAATGTGAAGTCTTGAAGCTTTGCACTCTACTTACCTCTGCGAGGGCAACACGGCGAAGTGGATTTCATTGCCGATTCCGTCCGCCTCACACAAACCGGCGGCTCTCTAAACGGTCTCCACTTTTTGAGTTGCTCAAAAAGGTCTGACAATTACTTATCTTCGCGCTGTCTTATTCGGCTGATTATACGCTCGCAAAAATATATGTCAATCCTTATTGCCTGTGAAATATTCGATGGTGGCTTGACCGGGCTGGTTTACATTTTCGCGTTTGATCACCTTCCAAATTGTCTTTAGGATTATTTGGATGTCGAGCCAAAACGATCGGTGATCCACATACCAAACATCCAGAGCAAAGCGTGTGGGCCAGTCAATGGCATTCCTGCCGTTGATCTGAGCCCAGCCGGTTAGACCCGGAAATACGTCGTGGCGGCGCATCTGTTCCGGCGAATAAAGCGGGAGATACTCCGTAATTAAAGGTCGCGGCCCAACCAGACTCATATCGCCGCGCAGGATGTTATAGAGTTCGGGGAGTTCATCGAGGCTAAGGGAACGCAGGAACCGTCCAAACCGGGTAAGACGCGCCGCATCCGGCAGCAGGTTTCCATCAGCGTCACGAGCTGCTGTCATTGTACGGAACTTATATATGTAGAAGGGTCGTGCCTTATAGCCGGGTCTTTGCTGACGGAACAAGATAGGTACTCCAATAAAGATGGCTACGAGGATTGCTATTAATAGGATAAGTGGTGAAAGGACGAGCAGCCCCAACGAGGCACTCGCCAGATCGAAGATACGTTTGCTCAAAGGCATGTGGACATTCTACCTCAGCCCAGCAACACCAGATATGCGAAGAACAAGGGTAATAATCGGCTGATTAATTTGTGGTATTATTTTAATCAAGAAAGACCTATATCGTTCCTACAAAGTTATT
>CAZPCR010000051.1:0-1785 GCA_964585035.1 uncultured Anaerolineaceae bacterium | reverse complement strand
CGCCTGCGAACGGGAGGCTCGATACCGATCTTGATGCTCACTGCGAAAGACCAGGTGCAGGACCGCATTCAGGGTCTCGACGCCGGGGCAGACGATTATATGGTCAAGCCTTTCAACCTGGATGAGCTGCTGGCGCGAGTGCGGGCCTTGCTACGCCGCACGCAGCCTGAGCGGGTGCCCGTGCTCAAATTTGCGGACCTCTCTCTCGATACAGGCTCGAGGCAGGCATCGCGAGTCAACCGTTTGGTGGCCTTAACAGCAAAGGAATACGAGCTACTTGAACTCTTCCTGCGACATCCCAAGCAGGTACTGACCCGCGAAGTCATCTTCGATCGGGTATGGGGCTACGATTTTGGCGGCGAGAGCAACGTACTGGAAGTCTACATCCGTTACCTGCGGCAAAAACTGGAGGCGGAAGGGGAAGCGCGTTTGATCCATACCGTACGCGGTGTGGGATACGTGCTGCGAGAGAACCCTTAATTGGGGAACCGCGCCAGGCATCGGTTAATCGTGATCCATAAACCGGCTTCTGTAAACCGTCCATTAATGTGTCTCTCCGTCTTCGTCTAACTCTACTCTATTCAACCTTGGTGGGGGGTATATTATTAATTTTTGGCACAGCGGTCTATATCCTGATCACCATTATCCTGCTTAACCAGGTGGACAATAAACTGGCAGCCACCGTACAGGACGTTATCAAAGTAACGCGGGTTAACCCGCAAGGCCAGGTGAGCACCGTTAATCTGCCGTCGCTGGACCTCTCGACCAACACGTATGTCCAGATGTGGGGACGTGATGGCAGGATCAAGTCGTCTTCTCCGGGAATCGCTGAAATGATGCAGCCGCTCGACCCGGTGGGTTTCGAATCAAAAAATCCGGTATACCGCGAGAACGTATTGAATGGGACCGATTTGCGGGTGTTGACTGTGCCGCTCCAATTGGGGGAACATCGGATCGCAATCCTGCAAGTAGCAACGAGCCTGACGCTGGTCGATTCCGCGAGGTTAAACCTGGTCAATGTGCTTTTTTTATCCGCGATGGTTGCCGTGGCGCTGGCAGCACTCGGTTCGTGGCTGGTGCTCGGACGTTCGCTCGCACCGTTAGGAGTCGTTACGGAAACGGCACAGGCCATCAACCGCGCCGACGATCTCTCGCGGCGCATTCCCTACAAGGGTCCGTCGAACGATGAGATCGGCAGCTTGATCGAATCGTTCAACCAAACACTCGAACGGCTGGAAAACCTGTTCACCTCCCAGCAAAGGTTCCTGGCCGACGTAAGCCATGAACTACGCACACCGCTTACGGTGATCAAGGGCAATGTCGATCTGATGCGCCGCATGAAGCATCTTGACGAAGAGTCCCTGACAAGCATTGACCAGGAAGCGGGCCGGCTGACCCGGCTAGTGGGGGGGCTGATCTTGTTGATACAAGCGGAATCGGGGAAGCTGGCTCTGAACCTGAAACCTGTGGAACTCGATACCCTTTTACTCGAAGTATTTCACGAGATGCGTATCCTGGCAGGCACCAACGTGCGTCTCAAGCTGGCCGATATCGACCAGGTGCAGGTCAATGGAGACCGTGACCGTTTGAAACAGGTGTTATTGAACCTGGTAGGAAACGCAATCCAGTACACGCCGCAGGGCGGGGAAGTGTACATGAGCCTGGCCATCATTGGCGAACAGGTGCGCATCATTGTACGTGATACGGGGCCGGGAATACCCGCCGAAGACCTGCCGTACATCTTCGAGCGATTCTATCGTGCAGAGAAATCGCGAACACGGACGA
>CAZPCR010000050.1:0-11927 GCA_964585035.1 uncultured Anaerolineaceae bacterium | reverse complement strand
GGTTTATCGCTTTATGGAAGCACTGACGATTATTCTGCCCGCTACCACTCTTGGCGATATTTATTCGCTTGTGCTTCACCCTGCAACCTCTTCTCATCGAAGCCTTACGCCGGAAGAACGGGCCCTTGTTGGGATTCCCGATGGCCTGGTCCGTCTGTCCATGGGGATCGAATCGCCGGACGACATTCTCTCCGACCTCGACACGGCGTTAGCAAAAATCTAGCCTCCAACCTCAACAGGAAACGATCTCATGCTGAATGAAAGGTCAGCTATTAATAAGATCAAATTAAAGTTTGGAGATATTGAAAAGATCGTTCTCATCCCCTTACCCTTTGGCGGTTTTTTTTCTGCCAGGATGACAAGGGAGGGAATTATGGTAGACAATCTTGGTTTTTATCCTCACCTTCCCTGGGCCGTTTTTGTGGAAGTGATAAATTTTCTTATCAGGAAGAACGGCCGGCCCGAAAAAGGATTTTCAATGAGCGCCAGACTCGGTGACGAGGGCTTATCGCTTGATACAGTGGAAGGGCATCTTGCCCATGTTATTTATGGTAAGAAAGTACGGGATATCATTTTCCGGCGCGTATCATCGATCTCTGCTATTTTGGTCTGGGCAGGTGTGCGCGATACGACCACCAATGAGTTGATCCTGCGTTGACCTTTTGGGTGGAAGTTACTAAACAGGGAGCAGGAAATAAATTGTCTCCATTGACTACCACTTATAAAAGGCAAGTGTCAAAATAAGGTCTCGATTTTCCTGGCGGTTGAAGATCCGTGATCGGATTATTTCCCCTCATACGCCTGCTTCAAGGCTTTTATATCGATTTTATGCATTTGAAGCATTGCTTCCCTGACCCTGGTTGCTTTTTCCTTATCCTTGTCCTGCATCAGCTCGAGTAATACAGTAGGGACGATTTGCCACGACAGTCCATACTTGTCCTTCAGCCAGCCGCATGGTCCTTTTTCTCCGCCTTCCGAAAGCTTCTCCCAAAGCTCGTCTACTTCCTGCTGGTCCACGCAGTTCACAAAGAGCGAAATAGCCTCTGTAAAGGGAAATTGCGGGCCGCCGTTTAGCGCCGTAAATTCCTGTCCATCGAGTTGGAAAGTCGCTGTAAATAACGTCCCTTCCGGGAAGGGTCCTTCTTTTCCATATCGGGAAATACTTACGACCTTTGAATTATTAAAAATAGATACATAAAAATTCATCGCCTCTTCGGCCTGGTTGTTGAACCACAAGAAGGGAGTGATTTTATTCATCGTGTCTCCTTTTCTATACATAAAGTACCAACATTATTGATCTATATTGTGTACCGTCCCGCAGGTTCGAAAAAGAATCCTGCGAGACGCTCTGCGCAAAGTGGGCTATTAACTCGATCAGGCTTTTGCCAGGCTCTCTGCCAGTTTATCTATGGACTGCTGCCAGCCAGCCAGGGCGTAGAGGTACATTTGACCAGCCACAAAACCGTATACCGTAATGGTCAGTTCTGTCATGGTGCCTTTGGCTTTAAAGCCGATCACCATACGCATCTCTTTTGGGAAGTCTGGCGGCATGCCCGCCCCTGCAGGGTCGATTTTTTTGCCGTCTTTGTCGCTCAGGCTTTGGGTAAATTCAAGTCGTTCCATCGGGACGATCTTCTCGTAGATGCCGGCGGTATAAGAATCCTGGCCGCCTTGATCCTTGGGCGCGCGCATGCAAAAGATGAATTTACCGCCTTCGCGCAGGTCGATTTCACATGTTGGCGAAATATAGTATTTTGGACCCCACCAGCGTATGACCTGCTTGGGATCGGTCCAGGCTTTCCATACCATCTCGATGGGGGCGTCGAGGATGCGGGTTATAACGAGGTCTTCTTTTTGTAAATTGGTTTGTGTGTCGGTCATATTTACTCCTCTAAAGTTAGATGTGGAATGACATCGGTATTTGGAATAATTATCTACAGCTATTTATTGTCGCGCTTTTGCTCTTCTTTTAATTCCTGAAAGTATTCGTCGAGATTGTCGAGGCGCGTTTGCCAGATACGCCTGAACGTTTCCACCCAATTGTCAAGTTCCTCGAACGCCTTGGGCTGCAATTGGTAAATCCGTTGTTGTGCAACCGGGTGGACTACAACCAACCCGGCATCGTTTAGCACGCGTAAGTGTTTGGAGGCTTGTGGCTGTCTGATTCGCAGCTTCACAGCGATTTCGCCTACAGGACATGGCCCGTCACGCAGTAGCTCGACGATCCGCATACGGTTTGGCTCGGCTAGGGCAGTCATAAATGCTGTATTCATATGCTTAATATACCTTATAGAGAATATTCTTGTCAAGGAATATAATGGGCTGATTTTTTTTTGTTAATCGCATGTCTGGCGTGGTAAGGTGAATCTACACCAAGCTGACATATACTTGCGTATAGTCGGCGCCCTATCTAATATCTGATATTCCATGGACCCACCTTTTCTTGTTTTAGAATATTTGTTCTTTAAGTCATTGGTTGGGGTAAAATGGGGGTTGGGAGGCTCCTATGGAAAAGAAAGAATTGGATACAAAAACTGTCAGAAAGTACTGGCGGGAAGTTATCAACAAAGCTTTTGCTCCCGCTTGGAGTGAGTTCGGTATGAGAGTTTTTATTATCGGTCTCGCTCTGGCATTACTTATAACTGCATTTTCTGGGCTTTTTGCGGCATTTGGTATTGTACCAATCCCGTTTTTTGCATTTCAAATTGATAGAATACATGCAGGATTACAAGACTTCGTAGCAGCAATAGGGATTCTAATTATTTTGTTTCTGATAATGATTTGGAGAATTCCTGCAGAAATGGATGAAGAGAAACAAGAAAAAATTGAGGGGTTAATTAAAAAGACAATTGATGCCAATATAGATATAAAAATCTTCCCAAGGCAAACTGAGGGGTATGCAAGTATAGTAATTAATAACAGAGAAAACGACGACATTGATAATTATGCTGTTTATCTATTGAATGTATCCAAGATTGACGAGGATGGGAACGAACGGGCAATAACCGATATGGTCAATCCAGATAACGCCTTCATTTCTCAGGGAGGTGGCAATATTGGAAGAGATAAAATAAGAAGAAACGATAAATCCACTTTTAATATTGCATTACAAAATGGAGATACGTTTTTATTCTTATTTAATAATGGAGGAAAATCTCCCGCTGACCAAGGATTATATAAATTAGAGATTGGATTTGATGGAGATTTGGATAATAAGAGAATAAATCGAATAACAAAAACATGTTTTCTTGAGTATTTTACTCAGATATTGGAAATTCCTAGAAAGGATTGGGACGAGGTTGTCAAAGAAGTGAAAAAGGCAACCTATATTGATATACGAGAAAATAAAGACAATAGGGAAGGAATCTACCCATCCAGCCTTAGTGATTTACCAGGAAATGATTTTTTTAGATATATTGCAAGCCATGGAATCAAGGGAAGAACTATAAATGATCAAAAAGATAATCCAAAAGAAGACAACCCCTAAAGAAGAGGTTATTCTGACCAAAGAAGACTTCCCGAAAGCCCTGAAAAAGGCTACGAGGCCTGTACGGAAGGCTTCATATGGGAAAGGAAAGAAAAAAACATCGGCTTGACACCTTTTCGATGGTTGTACCGGAATGAAAACTCATTCAGGTAATATTGCAGGTACTTGGAAATAACCGAATGATAAACGCCGTGTATCCCATTCTTAGTCACAGACCAAAAACCCTAAATGGTGTTGGTATGTACACCATCGTCCATGCTATAGGGAGGATGGTTTCAGCCCAACCCTCATTTCCCGAATATCGAATATCACTCAACTCCTCCATTCGTTCCTCTTCGTACCGCGGAACGAATATCCAATATCGCTCTAATTCCCATTCGATCCTCCAAAAAACTGGCCATTTTCTACTCAAAATTATTTTGAAAAAAATAGATATCACCGATATGAACTCATCTACTCAGACCTTACTGGACGGGTACACCCGAACCGCTGAAATAAACCTGGCAAAAAATAAAGGCCTGGCTGTCCTGCTCAACATCGTAGGATTATTTATCTCTATCCTTGCCTTTGTTCTCATGGGATTGTTCACACGTTTTGTGCGTCCAGGGGCATTTTCCGATGCGTTCATTTTCAAGGTAGATTTGGCAACAATGGGTCAGCTTTTAGTTCTGGTAATTCTAGTCGCCGTTAGCCTGGTCGTGCACGAACTCATCCATGGTTTTTTCTTCTGGGTCTTTACTCGCAGCAGACCTGTCTATGCTCTCCACCTCGCCTATGCCTACGCGGCCGCCCCGGGTTGGTATATCCCTGTCCGGCAATATTGGATCATTGGCCTCGCTCCGTTGCTGCTCATCGATCTAGCAGGCTTGCTCCTGATCCTCCTGGCATCCCCGGCTTGGATCTTGCTCCTCGTTTTTCTGGTCGCCTTCAATACGGGTGGATCCGTCGGCGATATGTGGGTTATATTGAACTCGCTTCTCAAGTCTCCCGCTTGCATGGTCAATGACGTTGGTGATGGCGTTACATTTTACGAACCCTTGTCGCCATCTTCAAATCTATAATGAAATCTATTATTAACATCTTTTCATCTTGCCGAATAGCCGTGGAGGTAGAATCAAGAAGGCGAATGACGGAACCGCTTGAAAACAGGCGGCTGGCATTAAATTATTTTATCTATTTATCCCGGCTAGAGGAGTAAACCGATATGGAGATCATCCCTAATGTTCATCTTATTCCCGGTATTATAGCTAATCCTTACTTGATCATCGACCCTGATGGGCTGACATTGATTGACACTGGCCTGCCGGGTAGTGATAAAAAGATCCTGAATTATATTGCCGGCATGGGGCGTTCGCCTACAGACTTGAAGCGGATCATCATCACGCATTCCGATATGGACCACATCGGCGGTTTGTATCCGCTCAAAAAATCCACAGGCGCACGCACGTATGCCAGTGATATCGAAGCGAAAGCCATCGCCAGCGGCATACCCTCGCGTCCGATTAAGTCTGCACTTACAATGCGTAGGGTTCTCATGTCAATTGTCCGTTTATGGATGAAGCCTCGTCCGATGCAGGTGGATGAGATCTTGAAGGATGGGCAGGTGCTGCCTGTGCTTGGCGGACTGCGAGTGGTCGAGACCGTAGGGCATACTCCCGGCCACATCTCGCTGTTTGCTTCGAAATCGAGCGTGCTCTTTCCCGGCGATTCCATGGTGTCCGATGATAAAGGACTCCACGGCTCGCGTTCGGCTGTCACCTGGGACACGGTGAAGGCGAATGAATCTGTCCGCAAACAGGCCGCCCTTGGTGCACGCATTGTATGTCCGGGCCACGGTCCTGTGGTAACCGATGCGGAAAATAAATTCCCAAAGGTTGACATGCCGTAGGTTTGGGGTATATTTGTAAACACCATAATTAAACGAACGGGGAGCCTGTTTGAAAGGCTGAGAGGAGCGTAATCGCTCGACCCGCATTACCTGATCTGGTTAATACCAGCGGAGGGACTATAGAGTCAACGTGAGCCATCCTCCATCAGGATGGCTCTTTTCGTTCAACTTCCTGCCATCTTTTGGATGGCAGGTTGAGGAAATAATTTATGCCTCGTATCCTTATATTTGCTAATGGCGTCCTGCCGGATCCTCCAAAAGCCCGCTCGCTTGTTAAGCCTGACGACTTTATCATCTGCGCCGATGGGGGTACGCGTTATGCACTTGACCTGGGCCTCGACCCCGGGCTGGTTATCGGCGATTTTGACTCACTCGGCCCTGAAGAAAGTGAAAAAGCGGAGCGCGCAGGCGCACAGATCATTCGGTATCCGCACGACAAGAACGAGACCGATCTTGAATTGGCTCTTTATCATGCACTTGAATTGAAGCCGTCCTCGATTGTCATCCTCGCCGCGCTGGGGAACCGCCTTGACCAGACTTTCGGCAATGTCGCCTTGTTAAGCGACACGCGCCTGGGTGAATTGGATGTGCGCCTCGATGATGGCGTGGAGGAAGCTTTCTTTTGCCGCGGCAAATCCGAGCTGCGCGGTACTGCGGATGACATCGTCTCGCTAATCCCGTGGGGTAATAGTGTTAAAGGTGTTCGAACCGAAGGCCTCAAATGGCCCTTGAATAATGAAACCCTGCATCCCGAGAAGACCCGCGGCATCAGCAATGAGCTGCTTGGCAATTCTGCCACCGTAAACCTGAGTTCCGGGTTGCTGCTTATCGTCCATCGCCGCGCAGTCGTGGCTTAAGATTCAACACTTTTAACGAAAGGTTTTCCATGAAACGAATCTTCAACTTCTTGCTTCCTGTTTTTTTACTTTTCGGCTGTTCGCCCAAGCCATCCGGTCCGCAGACTCTTACGGTAATGACGCATGACTCGTTCGCCGTCACGGATACGGTTGTCCAGGCCTTTGAACAGGCCAATAACGTGAAGGTGACATTTATCAAGAGCGGAGACGCCGGTGCGATGCTCAACAAAGCTATACTCTCCAAAGACTCGCCCCTGGCCGACGTACTTTACGGCGTGGACAATACTTTCCTTTCACGTGCGTTATCCTCAGGTATTTACCAACCCTACAATTCACCTGCTTTGAAGAATATCCCCGCTGAATTTCAACTCGATGCCTCCCAACGCGCCCTGCCAGTTGATTTCAGCGACGTGTGCATCACGTATGACAAAGCCTATTTCGCCGCTCATAACCTGACCGTCCCGCAAAGTCTGGAGGATTTAACCAACTCCCAATATAAAGGCTTGTTGGTCACTGAGAACCCGGCCACCTCTTCGCCTGGACTGGCCTTCCTGCTTGCCACTGTTAAGCACTTTGGCGAGTCCGATTACATTGGTTATTGGAAAGATCTTCGAAAGAATGGGGTAGCGGTCGTGGATGGCTGGGAGACGGCGTATTACACTAACTTTAGCGGTTCGACAGGAAAAGGCCAGCAACCTATGGTGGTTTCGTATGGGACGGATCCGGCTGCGGAAGTAATGGATGCGACCACACCTTTGTCGGATTCGCCGGTTGCTTCCATACTTAGTCCGGACACTTGTTTCCGTGAAATTGAATTTGTTGGCATTCTGAAGGGCACTTCGCACTCCGCTCTCGCTGAAAAATTCGTGGACTTCATGCTGGGTGATAAATTCCAGGCCGATATGCCCGGACAGATGTTCGTCTATCCAGTGTTACCAAATATTACCTTGCCGGAAGCCTTCGTCAAGTATGCAACGTCAGCTCCTCAGCCGGCAGTGTTATCTCCTGACCTGATTGCGGCAAAGCGCGATGCATGGATCCAGGCTTGGAGCGATGCGGTTCTAAAATAATTGGACAACGCCGGTGCCCCACAACGAAGAAAACGAAACACGGAGTCCTAATTTTCTGCGGTCCATCAAGCCGCAGTGGGGGAACCGTTTTATGCTTTGGTTCCTGCCTCTTTCTTTCCTTGCGGTTTTTTTCTTCTATCCGTTTTTCCGTATTCTGGGCTACAGCTTTAGTTCTATATCTTTCATAAACTCCAACCTGCAGCTTGCTTTTCACGTACTGGTTTTTACTTTTTACCAGGCTATACTTTCCACTCTCTTTACGCTTCTTATCGGTTTACCCGCGGCCTACCTTTTTGCCCGCTTTGACTTTCGCGGGAAGACCCTCTTACGTGCCCTTACATTGGTCCCATTTATGCTACCAACAGTGGTCGTTGCAGCAGGATTTAATGCCTTGTTGGGTCCGCGCGGGTGGGTTAATTTGGGCCTTATGCGAACGTTGGGCTTGAGTTCACCTCCAATTCAATTCGTTGGCACGTTGGGTGCGATCTTGATTGCTCACGTCTTTTACAACACCACTATCGTCATCCGCATTGTTGGCAATGCCTTGGCCCGCCTTGACCCAAAATTGAATCAGGCCGCGCATTCCCTGGGGGCGGATTCGCGCCGCGTGTGGTGGAATGTAAGTCTTCCTCTCCTGCTTCCTTCATTACTGGCTGCCTCGCTCCTGGTATTTTTATTTGATTTCTCCAGTTTCGGAGTCATCTTATTGTTGGGCGGACCATCTTTCGCAACGCTGGAGGTGGAGATTTATATACAAGCACTGGAGCTGCTCAACCTGCCACTGGCTGCCTTGCTTGCCTTTATACAATTGCTCTGTACGCTGGCATTTGCCATTCTTTATACCCGGTTCTCCAATCGGTCCACAGTCCAAAGCGCACAACGTGCTGAACAAAGCAACCTGCGGAAACCCAAGGCTATGCTCGAAAAGACCTTCGTGGCCGGTATGCTCATCCTTCTTATTTCTTTTTTTATATTTCCCATGCTTGCTCTTCCGCTTCGCTCGGTTTCTCGTTTAGATGCCGACCGCGGCCAATACGGCTCTGTCCAAGTTGGCCTTACGATCGATTACTATAAGGAATTATTCATCAACCGGAATAGTTCGATATTTTATGTCCCTCCCGTCCAGGCTGCGGCTAATTCGCTTGGTTACGCGGGCGCAACCGTGTTGCTCTCTCTTCTTTTGGGTTTCCCAGCTGCCTCCGCTTTGGCAAAACCCGGCCGTCTTGAGAGGATTCTCGACCCCATCCTGATCATTCCGCTTGGCGCGTCGGCTGTAACACTTGGCCTGGGTTTTATACTTGCTTTTGGCCATTGGCTGGCTTATCCATGGTTGGTGCCCTTGGCTCATACCCTCGTGGCGCTGCCATTTGTCATTAGGACTCTTCAACCTGCCCTGGCATCTATCCCTGATCGTCTGCGTCAGGCGGCGGCCTCCTTGGGAGCTTCGCCCTTCCGCGTTTGGCAAACTGTGGATTGGCCCATTTTGCAGCGTGCCACTCTCACAGCGGCAACTTTTGCATTTACTATATCCCTAGGTGAATTCGGTGCGACCGTCCTGCTGTCGCGTCCTGATTATCCCACCATCCCGATTGCGATCTACCGCTTCCTCTCCCAACCCGGCGGGTTAAATTATGGTCAAGCCATGGCGATGGCGACGCTTCTGATGGTCCTTACAACCGCGGGGATTTTGCTAATCGAGAAACTACGGTTACCGGGTGCGGGAGAGTTTTGATGCTTGAAATACGCGATGTTTATAAGACGTATGATGGCCAGCCGCTTTTGCGTGGCATCTCTTTGAGATTAAACGCAAACGAGACAATTTGCCTGCTCGGTGCGTCGGGCAGCGGCAAATCAACATTGCTTAGGATGATCGCTGGTTTGGAATTACCTGATTCCGGGCAGATCATGTGGGAAGGGTTAGACCTGGCATCCACGCCAACCCATCTGCGGGACTTTGGGCTGGTCTTTCAGGACTACGCACTTTTTCCTCACCTGGATGTCTTCGATAATGTGGCTTTTGGCCTGAAGATGAAGTCCTGGGCATATGGTGAAATCGAGAAACGCGTGAACGAAGTTTTGAATCTTGTAGGTATGAATAACTTTATTAGTCGGAAGGTCACAGATCTGTCGGGGGGTGAGCAGCAGCGCGTGGCGTTAGCCCGGGCTCTCGCCCCCCGACCACGAATGCTGATGTTCGATGAGCCTCTCGGGGCCTTGGATCGCGCCCTGCGGGAAGACCTGTTGAATCAACTGCGGGGTATCCTGCATCAGACCCACATTCCAGCCATCTATGTCACCCACGATCAGGAGGAAGCATTCACGATCGCTGACCGGGTATTGATGCTGCACTCCGGCCGGATTGTGCGTGAAGGTAAGCCTACTGAAGTGTGGACAAATCCCGGTTCGGCTTGGGCGGCGGAATTTCTGGGGTTGGGAAACGCGATCGAAGGAGACTGCAAGTCGCGCAACGAAAAGTCGAAAATGTGGAATATCAAAACCGCCTTCGGAAATTTTGATGTGAATTGTGAGCATAAACATAACGTAGGAGATAAGGTCCGTTTGTTGGTTCGCCCGGCGCTAGCTGAAGAGGGAAGTGTGATCCGTGGTCGCGTGACAGATGTGGTCTTTCAACAAGACAGGTTTAAAGTCACTTTGGAAAACAAGTTATTTGTATATCTTCAAAGTGCTCCAAAGATCGGCCAAATTATAAAGGGTAAGGTCGCGGTAAAATGCCTGGGATGAATGAGCCGATACGTGTTTTGAAATGTAACTTGTCTGGGGATGTCACCTGGCAATATGAAGGTTGGGTTTTGGAGAGCAAATCGAACGCAGTAGTCCTGGAAGCCTTCTTCAATCGCCCGGATATGACGTTTATGGATGTGATCCTAAAGGAGAACGATCGTTTTGTTGAGACCTTTTATACCGATCGCTGGTATAACATTTTTGAGATTTACGACCGCGACGATGACGCCTTTAAAGGCTGGTATTGCAACATCGGTCGGCCCGCGCAGATCGCCGATGGTACAGTCTCCTACGTTGACCTGGCTCTGGATTTATGGGTATCTCCCCTTGGTAAGCAAACTGTGTTAGATGAAGATGAATTTGCCGCACTTAGTTTGGATACAAAAGATCGAGAAATGGCAGTAAAGGCCTTGGCTGAATTGAAAGAAGTATTCCATACAAAGCGACCCCCGGAATAAATGGGGGTCGCTTTGTATCGGATTATGAATTAATTACAAGGACTGTATCAATAGAAGACCCGTGCCAAATAACTTATCGCCGTTCTGGTACAAATAATAAGCGCCGCCTGCAATTGCGCAGCACAGGCATAATACAACCACTACAATCACGGCAATAATAATCGGCGTGTTACTCTTTTTAGGCGCTTCCGGCATAGGGCTTGGCGCTGACGACATTTCTGGGTTCATTTTCTCTTCTCCTTTTGGTTTTATGAATCATAAAGTGTCCGATAATTTGGAATTATAACTGATTGATAATTCCTTCATTAACTTTCTCAACGATCGGTAAAATCTGATTTTCTTATACCGGTTCCGTTTTGCTGGCCCGGCGTGCCCACCACCAAAGCAGCAATAAAATCAGGATCACTGCCAGGAAGGCGATTGCAATCGGTAAAAGAATGGATAGGAATGAAACAACGGTGGATGTGATATCTTCGGCAATACTGACGGGTACATTACCGGCGCCGGCCGTTGTAGCGGTTACCAACGGACGGACAGCCGCCGATTTGACCAGATGCACGCCTCCGGCTACCAGTAGTCCACAGGCCAGCGCCAGGACCGGGTTTATCCCGTGGATCACATTTGTGCTGGCCGCGAAAGCGACAGCGCCTGCAACGGGTCGCACAAAGGTTTGTAACAGGTCATTGATATGATTTACCGCCGGGATTTTATCCGCCAACATTTCAATGATCAATAATATTCCAAGCATGATCAGGATCCAGGGGTTGGCGAGTGTATCCCAGGGTGAGTTGAGCTTGATCAGGTTTGTATAATGAGCAAGCACGCCCACCACCAATAACGGAATATAAGCGTTAAGTCCGGCGCTGGCTGAAAGCCCGAAGGCGGAGAAAATACCGAGTAGTGCTTCCATGACAATATGCTCCTATCCGGTGAGGCCAGGGAAGCCGCCCCAGGTGTGAGTAAGATTAAAGCGGAACAGATCTATGCTAAGGATGAGTAGGAAAGCCAGTGTCAATCCGGCCACAGCCGGCAGCCATAATTGGCGTAGATGATCGAAGGCATTGTCCTGTTTCATTACCATGATCCAGACGATGCTGAAGACCATGCTTAGTAGTAATAGCACGCCTAGGGTGCTCAGAATTGCCACAGGGTACAGGATAAAAGCATTCTGTGTCAACATGCCGAAATTAAATAACAAGATGATACAAATCAAGATACCGAATTGACGCCATCCGAGGGCTGGTTTTTCTTCGGGGACACGCCAGATGCTCTGGTTATACATTGGGAAAAGGACGCTAGCCATTGCAATGCCCATCCCGCTCCCTGTAAAGACCCTGGCTGTATTATCGGTAATATATAAATTGGGGATGTTGCTGAACGCACCTGGGTAGTTCGTCTTCATTAAAGCCAGGTAGGAATTTGAAC
>CAZPCR010000049.1:7131-12121 GCA_964585035.1 uncultured Anaerolineaceae bacterium | reverse complement strand
AAATATGGCAAAAAACACACTGATCGAAAACGTCACGATCACGCATAACGGCCAAAACTGCATAGAAGATAGAGGTGTGAACAGCGTTATTAAAAACAATGACTGTTCAAACTCGATCCAGTATTGGCCGGGATTATCCTCTTATCCCGACTGGTTGGATGCAGACTGTTATCGTTTTTTCAATTCCGGCGGACTCTGGCAGGGAAATAAGTGTCACGATATTAATTTTGATGCAGTTTACAATATTAACCCGCATATTGACTGCTTCCAAACTTTTAACGATAGTTCATCCCACATTGCAGGACATGACGTCGTTTTTGATGGTAACTTATGTAATTTTTCGATGGAAGAACAAGGGGGAGGAGCAACGAAAGGCTGGCAGGTGGAACAGGGAGCCTATAACCTGAAAATGCAGAACAATGTAGTCCATGCTGTCATAATCGCACTGATATCATCCGGCAGTGCTACTACACATGACATTAGTTTCCTTAATAATACATTTGTGGGTGACCCGACCTACGGCGATGCTGTGGGAATATATTTGACGGGCATCACAAATTCGACGATCAAGAATAATATTTTTGCTTACCAGCAAAATGGCATCGGCTCTATTTGGCCGGACGCTGTCTCCAAAACAACTTTGAGTGTTGGTAATAACTGTGTCTACATTGCAGGCAGGAATCCCTGGCGGGCTGCGGACCCGGGTGACGTCTGGGGTCTTAATCCGCTTTTTGTAAACGAATCGACACACGATTACCATTTACAGTCTGCCTCTCCTTGTATAAATAAAGGAATGAACTCCGGTGTTTCGAAAGACTTCGACGGCAAGACCCGGCCGCAGGGTTCCGGCTACGACATGGGGGCGTATGAATATGGTCCTTGAAATATATTAAATAAGTTTTTAACGAATATATTCGTACCATAAAACATCTCTCATTTTTGATATGTATGTCCGTGCACAATTAAATGCAATTGTGCACGGACATACTTTGATTATGCCAAAGGCGAGCCGGTCTCTTTCCCTACCGATCCGAGGAAGGTTTATTGGTATTAAGAGACAGAACTTATTACGGCTTATTAATTTAAAAGCCGATAAAAAGGATGGCGATATCATGTATAATCCTGAAAATATTGTTCCTGGTAAAAGTATCCGAGTTTGGCAATTGAGAATGTGAACATCATAGCTGGTGTGCTTAGATGGATTTCGAGAACGAACTTAAATTGCTGCAATTAATGCTTTCCCGGCTTGAACGTATTTCGGTCGATTCGCGTCTGGCTCATCGGGCCAGCGGCTTACGTGGATCCCTTTTGACCATTATAGATAATATAGACCAACGACAAATAGTATCCATATCTGAAACAGACCAACGATTGATAGACCAGGGTTTCTCCATTCTTGAACGAGCCGCTTCAGAGCGAGTTCAAGGCAGCCGGATATCCAGAGAATAACCCCTCATTCCAATCGAAAGTCATCCCTCGACAAGTGATTAGCCCTAATAATTTACAGACAAATGACACCCTCGTATTCGTGCCATTTGGTTTTGTATTAAGACAATGTTAGTGCGATAATCAGTTTATGAACGATCGTTACACACTCACCCCTTCGCAAATCGTCATGTACACGACTCGTATGTGCGGAGATTGTTTGCGCGCCAAGGCATTTTTTGAAGCGAATCATCTGGGTTTCCTTCAAATTGAGCTGGAAGGTGATAAGCAGGCCACGGATTTCGTGGCGAGTATTAATCACGGTTACCACACGGTACCAACGATCGTCTTTCCGGATGGCTCGGTGCTCAGTGAGCCATCCTGGAAAGAATTAAGAGAAAAACTCAATTCGTGACACGCAGCCATCAAGTTATTATTTGCGGAGCCGGTATTGCAGGGGTCAGCGCCGCATATTTTCTCGTTAAAGCGGGGATTAAAGATATTCTCCTCCTGGACGATCGACCTCCTCTCACACTAACAAGTGACCGCTCCACGGAGTGTTATAGAAGCTGGTGGCCGGATGCAGAGATGATCAAGTTGATGAATCGCTCCATCGATCTGATGGAACAGCTCGCGGACGAGAGCGGGAACATCTTCCACATGAACCGCCGTGGCTATTTATATGTGACAGGGGACGAAACAAAGATCCTGGAATGGAAAGAAAAATTGCACCAAACTTCGGATCTTGGCGGAGGTGAGGTACGTATCCATTCATCCACCGATGCGGGTTATCAATCTTCAACCACAGATGGATTTCACGATCAACCTGAAGGTATAGATCTATTAATCGGTACAGGGCTAATTCGCAAACAATATCCATATTTGACCGATAAGGCGATTGCCGCCTTGCATGTCCGCCGCGCCGGCTGGTTGAGCGCCCAACAAATGGGCATGTATATGCTCGAAATAGCCTATAAGCTCGGTGTCCAATTCGAGTCCGCGCATGTGGATGCTGTTGAATTATCAAATGGCTCCGTAAGCGGGGTCAAACTGGGTACGGGTGCACACCTCTTTTGTCCAATTTTTGTTAATGCGGCAGGGCCCTACCTCAAACATGTTGGAAGGTTTCTGGGAATTAATATTCCGGTTCAAACCGAACTGCATTTAAAGGTCGCCTTCAAGGACCATCTTGGCGTGGTCGATCGAAATGCACCGCTTTTAATTTGGGATGACCCACAGCTGTTGCCCTGGAACATTGAAGAACAGTCTTTCTTAAAGAGTGAGCCTGATTCAAAGTGGTTGACCGAGATGCTTCCACCCGGAGCGCATACTCGACCTGAAGGTTCCGGTGAAAGTCAATCATTATTAATGCTTTGGGAATACAAGACAAAATTGATGGAGCCGGTTTTTCCGCTACCAGTGGATGAACAATATCCCGAAATCATCCTGCGAGGACTGTCCACCATGCTGCCCAGGTTAATGGAATATTTCGGCCGCACGCCGAAACCTTTCGTTGACGGCGGCTATTATGTAAAGACGCCCGAGAACCGCTTGCTGGCCGGGCCGTTACCTGTTCAAGGAGCCTTTGTAATCGGTGCAGTTTCAGGCTATGGAATTATGTCTGCCTGTGCAGCAGGTGAACTGCTGGCTTCACATATTGCAGGAAATCATTTACCGCCCTACGCACCGGCATTTTCCATGGAACGTTACGATAATCCTGAATATCAAAAAAAATTGGAAAATTGGGGTGAAAGCGGACAGCTTTAAATAGATGATCCCGCCGCTGGGTGAGGGGGGCACCCAACGACAGGATCGCCCCTATTGTGTCACATTTTGGTTTAATTATCAAGTATTAACGATCATCGTCTTTTTGCAAATCTTGCATTTTTGAAAAGAATGGATTAAATTGAGCCAAATAGAGGAGCGGACATGAAGCCAATTTATATCGTTTATCTTTTATTGCTGGTTGCGCTATCCGGCTGCAGCGGTTGGACGGTCCAGACCATATCGTATAGCACACCGCTTACCCCCCTCCCTTCACAAACGCCGTCCATCCTTACAATCACACCAAATATCCTCTCGCCTACTCTCACAGCAACTCTATTCGCATCGTCTGTCACACCGACACAATTAACGGATACCACCACGCCCATGGTTGACCCCACTTCCACTGAAACCACCCCCAATCCAACAATTACTCCAACTTTGGAAACGGTTACTCCAGAATCACTTAAGGTCGATCTATTGGGATGCAATACCAGCATTGATATCACTCATGGAATGGGCGAGGTGACAAATGCGTATGTGACGGTCGGTAACCCCGGTACGACCGATCTTAATAATGTTTGCGCCACGTTGGTCGGGCAGGATGAGGGCCGCCCTCATCCCGATAAAACAAAGTGCATCTCCTCCCTGCCGGCCGGCTTTCAAGCGACGCTAAAATTAACGATCGATACTACTTATAAACAAAATTCACCCATCCAGGTCGACGTCACTTCCAATGATGTTTTACTCCTGCGATTGGGAAAAGATTCATGCAAGGATATCGGCTTATTATCACCTGACGCCGATGATTTTGGTAATCTTAAACGGATTCCATAAAGTATAATCAGAAGCATGACAGATGACCAACTGACCAATCTTCCGCGCCACAAGATCGCAATGCTGATCGATGGCGATAACGCCCAGCCGGGCTTGCTTCCCCAAATGTTAGTGGAGGCTGCCCGTTATGGACAAGTTACCGTTCGGCGGATATATGGTGATTGGACAACAGCTAATATGAATTCCTGGAAGGAGACCCTTAATTTTCATGCCTTCCAGCCTATTCAACAGTTCCGTTATACGATTGGCAAAAACGCCACCGATAGCGCCATGATCATCGACGCGATGGATATATTGCATTCAGGTGTAGTGGATGGTTTTTGCCTGGTTTCTTCTGACAGTGATTACACCCGCCTGGCTACACGCATCCGTGAAACCGGGATTTTTGTAATGGGCATTGGAGAGAAGAAAACTCCCAAGCCCTTTGTCAACGCATGCGACGTCTTTGTCTACACTGAAAACCTGGTAGCTGAGACAAAAGCCGCTAAAGCACGATCCTCCCAACGAAAATCCACTTCAAGGCAAAAACCAAAAAGCGAGGCCGACCCCATGCCTCTGCTTGAACAAGCTTTTGACATGGCAGTCCAGGAAGATGGTTGGGCGCGCCTTGATCTGATGGGAAATGCGCTTTATCAACTCGATCCCGGTTTTGACCCGCGCACCTACGGTCAACGACAACTCTCGCGACTTATAAAAAGTTTAAAGGACCAATTCGAAATGCGATCACAAGAGTTGGATGGATCAACCCTGTTTCTGATCAGGATGATCGAGATTCCCACTCATGAAACTTAAGCTCTGATCGATCTGCCGTGCCATATTACGTTTCTTTAACCCCTATCAACCCCTCGTACACATCGACAATTTGTTTGGCGACCTTCTCCCAATCATAAGACTGCGCAACTTCCACAGCCCGCTGACCCATCTTCTCTCGCAGGGTTTGGTCCCCAAGGAGCAGGGTCAATTT
>CAZPCR010000049.1:0-7031 GCA_964585035.1 uncultured Anaerolineaceae bacterium | reverse complement strand
ACGGTTTGATCCATTGCCAGGTCATCCGAGAGCTTTTGCAGATGCGCCATTTCGGTGGACATTTCTTCGGGGGTAACATCGGGCTCACCGCCGATGATCGCCAGGTGAACAGGACCCGACTTGTCCTTGAATTTCAAACAGGACATTGCCTCGATAAGGGTGCTTATCCCCTTAAGCGGCTCGATCCGCCCGACATATAAAACCATTCGATCGTCGGGGTTCAGTCCAAGGTATTGTTTGGCTTCGTCAGGTGGAATGGGATAGAAATGGCCCGTATCGACCCCTGGCGGAATGATCACAAGTTTGCGTTCATTGACTTTGTATAGAAAACGCAGTTGTGTTAGCTCGGCCAATGTGGCGACCACAATCCGGTCAGCGCGGTCCAATATTCGTTGCTCCGCAGCGATCCGTTCCGGGCTTTCACGCTCTTCGTCGGAACGGGCAATACGGTTTTTCATCTCACCCAATGTATGGAACATATGCACGATCGGTGTGCCACCCCAGGCATCCGATAACGCTTCGGCTACCAGGCCGGACATCCAGTAATGGCTGTGGATAAGATCGTAATGGAAGCCCTTTTCTGCAGCGAACAACTTGATGCCTTGCACAAACTCCGGTATATAATTCGCAAGGTTTTGTTTCGCAACCGGGACTTCAGGTCCGGCCGTCACATGGACGACACGGTTGCCATAACCCAACTCATGGACAACATGGGGCACATGCTCATCCTGCGAACGGGTAAACACGTCCACATGCACGCCCATATGGCCTAATTCACGCGTTAGATCGCGAACATAAACGTTCATCCCACCGGTATCTTTTCCGCCCAGGATGGCAAGCGGACAAGTGTGATAAGAAAGCATGGCGATCCGCAGCATATATTATGATTCTCCAACTTAATTAGACGATGTGTAGTGACAATAACTTGCGGGTTTATGGGTATTCTTGTATAATCCCCGCCGCTTGATATATAAGCCACCGTAGCTCAGCTGGTAGAGCAGACGATTCGTAATCGTCAGGTCGTGGGGTCGTAGCCCACCGGTGGCTCTTAATGGATGGGCGACAATTTAATTGTCGCCCATCTTATTATTTTATAGTTTCCTTCAGTGCTTGTTCAAACATCTTCAATCCATCATTGATTTGCCCTGCGGTAACATTTAATGGAGGAATCCACCGGATGGTATTGTCATAGGTTCCACATGTCAGCAAGAGCAGGTCATGCTCTTCAGCATAGTGGACGATTCCTTTAACCATCGGTTTGGCTTTTTGATAGCTGCCGTCAACGACAAACTCCGTGCCTATCATCAAGCCCTTACCCCGTACATCCCCGATCTGAGGATATTCCTCCTGCAGCTTGCGCAGCCCGGTCATCAATTGAATACCTCGTTCTGTGGCATTCTCCAGCATCTTTTCGGCCCTCATGGCTTTGATCGTTGCAACCCCCGCTGCGCAGGCAACGGCATTCCCACCATACGTGCCACCATGCGATCCAACATCCCATTTCTTCATGAGATCCAGGCGGCTAAATACAGCCGAAAGTGGAAGCCCTGATGCGATGCCTTTTGCGGCAGTAATGATATCGGGCACAACGCCAAAATGTTCCAACGCGAACCATTTGCCCGTTCGTCCGAAGCCCGATTGCACTTCATCGAAGATAAGCAGGATTCCATGCCGGTCGGCAATCTCACGCAGGCCTTTCATAAAGGATATAGGCGGGACAACATAGCCGCCTTCACCGAGCACCGATTCGATCAAGATCGCTGCCGTTTCTTTTGGTGCCGTCTGGGTGGCAAGCAGGTCATTTAGTTGGTCGAGGGCATACGTGGTTACTTGCTCTTCGGTCATGCCCATGCGGAATGCATACGGGAAGGGAGCGACAAAAACCCCGGACGGCAGAGGTCCAAAACCCGCCCGATAGATGGCTTTTGAAGTCGTGAGCGCCATCGTACCGGCAGTACGCCCGTGGAAGGATCCTGAAAAAACGATAATATTTGGTTTGCCTGTTGCGCCCCGCGCCAACTTGACCGCACCTTCAACGGCCTCCGCGCCTGAATTCGAAAAGAAGAATCCATCGATCGAAGGCGGGACGATTTGGCGCAACTCTTCAATTAACCTCAACATCGGTTGGTGAATGACAATATTGGCCTGCGCGTGCAGGAATAAGCCAGCCTGTTCGCGTATCGCTTCTACAACTTTCGGGTGGCAGTGACCCGTATTGGTGACGCCGATGCCACATGTAAAATCGAGCAGTTTTCTGCCGTCCGTGGTGTATATATAAGAACCTTCTGCTCGTTCGGCAACGAAATCGAAAATGCGTCCCCATACCGGGGACATGTGAGAAATATTTTCCTCGAATGGTCTTGAAGCCATTTATTGCCTTTCTGACAAATTTGATTTGATCACTATTTTTATCAGGTGATTAAGTAACAAGAAAATTATCCCGGGCTTAATATCACGATCCCGTCCGTATTGCCACCATCTGAATATTTGTCATCTCTTCCATGGCAAACCGAACACCCTCACGTCCCAGACCACTCTGGCGGTTCCCTCCATAAGGCATATGATCCGCACGGAAAGCAGGTGTGTCATTAATGATCACGCCCCCAAAATTAAGGCGTTTAACGGCCTTGAAAACGCGATCGATATCTTTGGTGAATACCCCTACCTGCAGACCAAACTTCGTGTCGTTGGCCTGGCGGAGCGATTCTTCAAAGTCGTCGCATGAAATGATGGACGCAACCGGGGCAAATACCTCTTCCGATATGACTTTCATCTCAGGGTTGACATCAGCCAACACAGTAGGACGGTAAACGGCTCCCTCCCGCTTGCCCCCCGTCAACACTCTGGCTCCAGAGGTCTGCGCTTCCTTTACCCAGCCATCAATGCGGTCCACTTCATTTGCATCGATCATCGGGCCCACATCCACGCGCTCATCGAGTGGGTCACCGACCACCATGCCTTCTGTTGCGAGAATGAGTTTTTCGGATAATGGTTCATAAACCTGTTTTTGACTATAAATTCTTTGAACGGAAATACATACCTGTCCTGAGTTGTAAAATGCTCCAACCGCGCAGCGTTTCGCTACAAAATCCAGGTCTGCATCGGGGGCAACGACAACGGGGGAATTATTTCCTAATTCCAGAGTAACTTTCTTTATACCTGCCACTGAAAGGATGTGGCGTCCGACATCCGGGCTGCCGGTGAAAGTAATCTTGTCTACACGCGGATCGGTAACGAGCCACTCTCCTACCGTACCTCCAGAACCGACCACGAGGTTGATTGCACCAGCGGGTAGGCCGGCTTCCTGCAGGATCTGGCACAATTTCACGGCAGTCAGTGGCGTTGAGGTCGCTGGCTTGAGGACCAGCGAATTACCGGAGGCAATTGCAGGAGCCACCTTATGAGCCACCAGGTTGAGTGGAAAATTGAACGGACTGATCGCGGCGATCACCCCTACCGGACGACGTGTCCAAAATCCAAAGTACCCTTCGCCGGCCGGGATGGCATCCAATGGAATTGTCTCGCCATGCAGGCGTTTGGCCTCTTCTGCTGCGAATGTAAAGGTACTCTGGGCACGGTCCACCTCCGCCCGTGCAAACTTAAGTGCCTTGCCAGCCTCTGCAGCGATCGTCTTTGCCAGGTCGTCAGCTTTCTCACGGATGAGGGCCGCCGTGCGCAGGAGAATCTCGCTTCGTTTGTAAGCAGGCATATCGGCCATGACGGTCTCCGCGCGTTCGGCGGCGGCGATGGCTGCATCGAGATCCTCGCGTCTGGCAGTTGTCAGGACACCGACCGTGCTGCCGTCATATTTATTTTTAACTTCCAGGGCGGGTCCACCTCCCACCCACTTTCCATCAATCAATAATTTGTATTCCATATTTGCCAACCTCAATTGATGATTTGATCGCGTTTAGCGGCCTGATCGAGACCTTCCAGCTTTCAAAATGTTTCAGGTGTTTCATGACAGCATGGTTACTCATCTTCACAACATGGATAATCCCATTATACGGATGGACGTGCTAAACGGCAATAACAATATTTAGCTTCTCATATAATGTATAAAAGCCGCGTCCAGGATCAAATTTAAAGGGCGCGGCTCTTAAGTCGAAAATCAAAGCTTAGGCTGCCTCTTCAGGTGCAATATATGGATCGACGTCGGGCACTCCGGGTTTTGTCCAACGCCGTATTGGGAAATACAATATCGCTCCTGCCAGCATGGCATATAATGCCCAGGAAATGGATGTCATCCCCACGTCCAGATAATTGGAAACGACGGCCACACCAACAATGGTTGTCATTAATACGGTGATCAACCCAAGACCGAACCAGCCACCGGGAACCTTCTGGCGTGGTCGATCCGGATCTTTAAACCGCATCACCCACATCGCATAGAAACATGCAAGCAAGGTGATCATATTGAGGAATACATCGATGACCACCAAAGCCGCGAATGCCGATAGGGAGAAGATCGAATAGATCACACCCACGATCAGGATCGATACCCAGGGTGTGCCGTATTTGGAATGCACCTTGACCATGAAGCGCGGCATCATGCCATCCGCTGCCAGGGCAAAGGGTATGCGGGTGCCTCCCAGACCATTGCCAATAAATAATCCAATCATCGAAAGGATGGCGGCGAAAGTAACCAACCCACCGATCACTCCCCCCAATGGACTGTTGGTCTGACCCGTCAACTTATCGGAAACGACCCGGGCAATGTCGGGGAACCACCAACCGGTAGTGGCTGTAGGCTCAACGCCCCAACTGGTTAATTTATCGGCAACGTCTGACTTTTGTGCATCTGTCGCATCTACAGGCGTAATATCACCTACTATCCCCACTGTCTGATCAGACGCATCCAGGCCCCAAATCTGGTATCTGCCATTCTCGCCCGCTCCACCGTATAGACCGGCAACCATCGGAATACTATAAGTCGCAATGGTGGCTACTAGGACAAGCACCATAGCCAGCGGATAAGTCCGCTTGGGGTTGACAATCTCGTCTCCTGCCGCGGTAGGCAATTCCCAACCCATGTAGTTCCACATAGCTACATAGATACCTGTGCTTAAGGCTGGTATAAGGGAATTAATATTAATCGCTTCACCCGATGGGAGGAATGGGAGATGGATGGTTGTTCCGCTCTTTATCCAGGCCGCGATGCCTATAACTGACAATGCCAGAAGTGGGACCATCATGATCACACCCAGCCAGTCGGTAGTCAAACCGGTTAAACGTGCACCTCGGACGTTCAGATAACTGATGGACCAGATAAGGACCATCGCCACTAGGAACGAAAGCACCGGGCCTGACAGAAAAATCCCACCAATCGTTGCTCCGTTGTTCAATGCGGGGATGAAGAAAGCCAGGTACGTGGCTGCCAGCACAGGATAGATCGATACATCCACCCAGGAAACAACCCAGTTCATCCATCCGCCCATAAAACCTACAAACGGACCAAAAGCTTTTTTAAGCCAATGATAGTAACCACCTTCAGCCGGCATCATGGATTGCATTTCACGGACCATAAGCATGTTAGGAATGCTGAAAAAGAGCGGAGTTAATATTAGGAGTAGGAGTGCGAAACCCGGTCCCGACGAGCTCACCATTGGTTCCGCACCGAAGGAGCCTCCGCACACCGTGAAATAGATCAAGCCAAACAGGGGCAACAGCGTCAGTTCTCTTTTAAGTTTACTGGTCTCCGACCGGACAATATTGGTGCCCGCCTTTTCAGTAGACATAATTTAAGCCCTCCGTTTAGATATGGATGGATAAGTTCCCTCAAACTTATCCATCCCTCCGATTTTATGCCACGGCCTGTGCCGTCATTTCTTTGATCTCGTATGGGAATTCATATTCAGCCATCTTTTGCATGAACGGTATGGGATCAAAGGCTTCCGGCCCTAATACACCGACTCCCTTCCATATACCATGCTCGATCAAATCCCACCCGATCACCGGGCTGAACGCAGTCTGTGCCACTACGGCCTGGCAGCCCCACCGCTTCATACATTCTGCATTGTCGGCAACCTGGTACAGATAGACTTCACGCGCAATGCCGTTTTTCGTCCCCTTCACCCACGTCCCAGCACAAGTCTTGCCACTCATCTTGTCCCCAAGATGGGCCGGGTCGGGCAGGCCAGCCGCTACGACATCACGAGGAGCGACGTTAACGCCCTTGACGTTGATCTTCTCTTTATTATCGAGACCCAGCATGTGTAAGGTCTTCAACACGCCAATGAATTGGTCGCCCAATCCATATTTGAAAGTAACACGTTTGGCGTTCACCCAGCGCGGCACTAATAGGACTTCCTCATGTTCCACATTGACAACGTCGATCTTTCCGATTCCTTCCGGGAATTCGAAAGTTTCATGCTCGGAAAAAGGCGGGGTTGTGAACCAGCCTTTATCTTTTTCCCAGATGATGGGTGGATTGAGGCATTCTTCGATGGTGGTCCAGATCGAAAAATTGGGGGCAAATTCGTAACCTGATATTTCGATATTTGCACCGTCGCGGATTCCAATCTCATCGATTTCATCGAAAAGTTTTTCCTGTGCGTAGCGCGCAAACACGTCGGCCATACCGGGTTCAACGCCCAGGCCGACTACAGCCAGGAGCCCTTTTTTCTCCCACTCTTTCGCCCGCTCGAATTGGTAATCACCCAGTTTAATACCCGTTTTGTGGAATGGATCGGTCGGGTGCGGTGTGGATAGGGTCATAGCCATATCCATGTATTTTGCACCAACGTTGAAAGCGGCATCAAAAATCTGCTGGTTGAAAACCGGGTCGACAGAGTTCATGATGAGGTCCACTTTATACATTTTTGCCAGTTCCTCGATCATCTTTTGGTTACTGGCATCGATATGCTCGGCGGGAAAACGTTTACAGTCGCCGAGCTTGGTCTGGACTTCCTTCGCTCGTTCCAGGTTGTAATCCGCCAGGACGATTTGTTCCACCCAGCTGCGTTCTTTGGCGATCGCTGCGATCGCTTCGCCCACCCCGCCAACTCCGACAAGTAATATTTTCATCTCCT
>CAZPCR010000048.1:0-12137 GCA_964585035.1 uncultured Anaerolineaceae bacterium | reverse complement strand
TGGTCCACCCGCGGTCAGCAATTGGCCTGTCCCGGCGATGAGAGTGAGAAGAACACGGGTTATGTGATGCGTCTTGCTCCAGAGGCGCAGGGGCTCTCATCTAACTTAAGCGTATTGTTTGTCTACCCGCCTCAAATCAACTACGAGACAATCTCCAGCAAATATCCGTCCTTTACCGTAAAGAAGGGCGATCGATTCCGGGCCGTACTCACCTGTCGGGCCCATACTTCTTGTGATGTGGAATTTGTATTGGATTTCTTTACCGACCAGGGGCATGGTAGTCTGAAACAATGGCGGTATATCTTCACCGATTCTCCTGTGGTGGTTGATTTTCCGCTCGATGCGATTGCTGGAAAAACCGTTCAATTTGACCTGGCTGTACGTGGCGTCGCAAATCCCACCGATGCTTCCACAGTATGGATCGCTCCGCATATCTATCGGCCTGTTCCTTGAGATGGATGCCGTAACCCAAATCGGTGGACTCGAGCATGTCACATTATGAATAAAGCAATATGTTCCAAAGGATGGACAGAGTGGATGGGGTGGCGAAACGATTAAGGATCCATCATCTCACTCTAAAAAAGTGTCCATAATCGTCCTCATAATCTGCACAAATTCCACATATATGCCAGGTATCCTTGCGAGAAACTGGAAAATAAGGAGATACGAAGATGTTAAACCTTCTAAAAAATAAAAAGTTAAGAATTTGGGGAATTGGTGCGGTTGTTGTCGTCGTTCTTGTTGTGGTTGGCATCCGCTTTTCTTCTGCCCGCGCGAGCACTTCAGCAACCTCTGCATCAGCAAAAGTAGTTTCACTGGATGTTGCTCAAACCGTTGATGCTTCGGGTTCATTGAATGCCCAACCTTTTGCCGCCCTGGATTGGAAGACGAGCGGCGTGGTGGAATCTGTAAACGTGAAAGCCGGTGACCTTGTAAAAAAGGGCGATACATTGCTGGCTTTACAACCTTCCAGTACGTCGTCAAGTATCGTCAGCGCCAAATCTGATCTGATTCAGGCCCAGAAGGATTTGGAAGATTTAACAAATTCCGATACAGCCCGGGCCCAGGCTGCAGTTGACTTAAAGGATGCCCAGGATGCTTATGATAAAGCCAAGAATTATCGTACTTCATTGAATGGAAAAACCTGGCTTCAGAGACTTACCTATACATATATAGGTCCGAAAATGATTTCAGTTATCCACTGGGTTAGAGCTTATGCGGATCCTACGACTATTGCGAATGCCGACCGAGATCTGGCTTTGAAAAACGCCGAATTGGAAGATGCACAACGAACATACGATCGCTTGAAGGACGGACCGAATGCACAGGATCTTGCTGCAGACCAGGCCAAAGTGGATGCAGCACAGGCAACCGTGGATATGTTGTCCATTATTGCTCCGTTCGATGGCAAGGTGCTTTCCGTGGATAACCAGGTTGGGGATCTTGTTTCTACAGGTGACCTGTCCGTCAACGTCGCGGATATGAACCATTTGTATGTTGATACCGACGTGGATGAGACGGATATCGCAAAGGTGAAGGTGAACAACCAGGTTTCGGCCACGGTGGATGCTGTCCCTGGGTTGACATTAACAGGGCAGGTGACGGCCATTAATCCTGTAAGTGAGGTCATATCGGATCTGGTCAAATACAAAGTTCGCATCGATATTGATCCGCCGGCCGAAGGTACTTTCCTTCCCTTGGGGACAACTGTAAATGCGACGATCCAGGTGAAGGCGCCAACGAAGACATTGGCAGTTCCTATTTCCTCGATCCAGAATGATAGCAAAGGTGAATATGTCTGGGTCATAAAGGGAGATGGGACGACTGTCCGAGTGGATGTGGTGAGCGGTGATATAGTAGGTAGCTTGGTGACTGTGACCGGTAACCTCAAGGAAGGTGACAGCTTGTCGACACAGAGCAGTAGTGGAAGCCGTACGCCTGCTGCCGGTCAATAAGAGGCCCGATCATGATGATACAAACCGAAAACCTGATCAAGGTCTATCAGATGGGTGATACCGAAGTGCGAGCTCTGAATAGCGTGAGCTTCTCTATCGTAAAAGGCGAGCTGGTCGCTATCATGGGGCCTTCGGGTTCAGGCAAGAGTACATTGATGTCCATTATCGGCTGCCTGGATGTGCCCACCAGCGGTGGTTATAAATTGGATGGTGAATCGGTTGAAAATATGGACGAGACCGAACTGGCGGAGATCCGGGGTCGAAAGGTCGGGTTTGTGTTTCAACAATTTAACCTGCTGGCACGGACGAGCGCACTGGAGAATGTCATGTTGCCCCTGACCTATGCGGGGATGACCGGTAGGGAGCGCAAGGAACGTGCGATGAAAGCGCTCGAACGAGTGGGCCTTAAAGACAGGATGGAGCACGCTCCCAATGAGCTTTCGGGTGGACAGCAGCAGCGCGTAGCGATCGCTCGCGCGCTGGTCAATGACCCGGGACTCATCCTGGCGGATGAGCCGACCGGTGCCGTAGACAGCAAAACAGGCAAGGAGATCATTGGTATTTTTCAAAGCCTGCACCTCGAGAATGAACAGACGGTGATCCTTGTAACACACGACCCCTTTATTGCCAGGCACACGAACCGTATTATCAAGATCTCTGATGGCCGTATTGTTTCGGATGAGCTAAACCCGGAGCCATTACAACCGGACGCATCACGCCCTGACGAGAATATGTAGAGGAGAGAACCATGTTGTTTTCAGAAAATATTCGCATCGCCCTGCGCGCCTTGCGCGCCAACAAGATGCGCTCCATCCTGACGATCCTTGGGATTGTGATCGGCGTTGCGACCGTGGTGGCCTTGTTGGCCCTCGGGAATGGGACTACTGCCAGCATAACGAATTCGATACAAAGCAACGGTTCAAATCTCCTGACCATATCTCCGGGAAAACAGCAAGCGGGTAATCCTGGGGCAGGTCAATCCCAACAATCGAGTTATTTGTATTACTCGGATTATCAATTACTCCAGCGTGAGTTGGCGGATAATGTGACCGCCATCGCCCCAAGCTACCAATCTTCCTACACGGTGAAATATGGCGATCAAAGCTTCACAGTGGGTGTCACTGGGGTTACGAAAGATTATCAGGATCTCCACTCCTATAAAGTGGCGGACGGCCGCTATATTTCAGATGGTGATGACAAATCAGAGTCGTTGGTTGCCGTGTTGGGCTCACAAACTGCGACGGATTTGTTTGGAGGTTTGTCGCCGGTTGGAAAAACAATTTCGATTAAAGATGTGAAGTTTGAAGTGATCGGTGTGCTTGTATCCAAAGGTTCGTCCGGAATAGGTTCTTCAGACGAGGCGATCTTCATTCCGTTGGAAACTGGTTACAGCAAATTGTTTGGGTCCACAGCTACGTATAATGGCAAGAAGATTGTCAACAGCATTTCAGTCTCTGTAACGACCACCGGGGCTATGAGCGCGGTCTCAGCGCAAATTAAATTTTTGCTCCGTCGTTCACATAACCTATCATCCACCGATGATTTGGATTTCAATGTTTTGAGTCAATCTGACCTCTTAACCACAATCACTTCCGTGACTCAAACCCTCACGATCTTTCTTGGCGCGATTGCAGGGATTTCACTTCTGGTGGGTGGGATCGGGATTATGAACATCATGCTTGTCTCTGTAACCGAACGGACCAAGGAAATAGGTCTGCGAAAGGCCGTCGGGGCCACTCGCAATCAGATCCTGGTCCAATTCCTGATCGAGACCATGACCCTCAGCATCTTGGGTGGAGTGATTGGCATCCTGCTGGGTGTTGCCATCGCCTTTATATTTACCGCCACGGGATTGATTACCGCCGTTGTATCAGTGGGTTCCATCCTGATGGCTTTTGGTTTTTCCATGGCAATCGGTGTGTTTTTTGGTTTGTATCCCGCCTACCGCGCCGCGAATCTGCACCCCATGGTCGCATTGCGGTATGAGTAGAGAATATGAACCTTTCCAAACTACACATGGGTATGCCGGGTTTGGTATCATATAATATACCAATGCCAAAGAAAATCCTTCTCGTTGACGATGAACCAGAAATCATTGAGATATGCCGTGATTACCTCAAGGCATCTGGATTTGAGGTGGTTACGGCTAGTGATGGTCGTCAGGGTGTATCATCCGCTCGGCGCGAAAAACCAGATCTTGTAGTGCTTGATCTCATGCTCCCCGAAATGGACGGGTTGGATGTCTGTCGCGAAATTCGCCGTGAAAGCAATGTGCCTATTATTATGCTCACGGCGCGCGTGGAAGAGGCTGATAAACTCATCGGTCTTGAAATCGGCGCGGACGATTACATGACCAAGCCCTTTAGCCCGCGCGAGTTGGTGGCACGGGTCCGCGTGGTTCTTCGCCGGGTCAGTGGCGATTCGACCGCAGATATGATTCGGGTGGGAAACGTTTCCTTGGACAGGTCTCATTATGAAGTCGAGATAGGGGATCGCGTGGTCCCATTAACATCCACTGAATTTGAGATCATGGCTGCTTTGATGAGTCAGTCTGGTAGAATTTTTTCCCGCGGCCAATTATTGATTGCCGTGCACGGCGTTGCCTTTGAAAGCTATGAACGTGCCATCGATTCTCATATCCGGAATTTGCGTCGAAAACTGGAACCCGATGAATTAATTGTCACAGTTCATGGCGTAGGTTATAAATTTGAGAACTGATACGCACTCCTCCGTTCACGAAACACGGATTCGTTTATTACTTCTTTTGGGAAGAGCGTTTTTAATCGTTTTATTCTTGGCGGTTTTTTCCATGCTTGTCAGCGTAAGTTATTTTCTTACAACCTCCTCAAACTCTTTATCAACGCCTTTTGTGGGTTCTCTTGAAGGCTATTATCTCGGTCATGGGAGTTGGGTTGGAGTGGGTGCGGTTTTCAATTCAAATAATGAGCTCAACTCGCTTTATACAATTCTATTGGATAACGACCACCGTATCCTGCTTGATCGAAGATATGGTTCTGGATCGAGGGTCGGCAGCATCTATAATGTCCAACCTCACGACGCCGTGTTCGACCTGGTCGTGCAAGGTAAAAAAGTTGGATCGCTTGTTATTCCCTCCTTCTCATTGTCCACCCGTCTGAACTTTCTTCGGGGAATTCTTGTTCCTGTCGGTATTATCTCCATTTTTCTGGTCATGTTTTACGTGGTCGTTGCTGTTTTGTTTTTGCGCCGCTTTGTAAACCCGCTTGCAGATGTTATTTATGCCGCGCGCGCCTTGGCTAGTGGAAAACTCGACACGCGCATTTCCGCCAAGGGGCAGGAAGATCTGCGAAGTCTTTCGGAAAGTTTCAACGAAATGGCTTCTGCTCTGGAGCGTGATGACCAGGAACGCCGGGCTCTCCTTGCCGATATCGCACATGAATTGCGGACTCCGCTTTCTGTGATTCGTGGACGCCTTGAGGGAATCGTCGATGGGATCTATTCTGCGGACGGAAACCAGGTTTCCCTTGCACTTGAGCAAACTTATTTACTGGAACGTCTTGTTGACGATCTGAGGTTGTTAACCCTGGTTGAGACGCATCAACTTCGGTTCGAGAAAAGTCAAATTGACCTTGCCGATTTGGCCAGGCGTACGCTGGAAATTTTCTCGGCAGAAGCGCGCGAAAAGAATATATCTCTCTCGCTAGAGACCGAGCCGGGGAACTTTCAAATCGAACTGGATCCTCAACGCTCCGAGCAGGTGATTGGAAATCTGATAAGCAACTCATTGCGTTATATTCCGGCTGGCGGCAGGATTTGGCTGACACTGGAAGAGACGTCGAATTTGCTGCGTCTGTGTGTAAATGATAACGGGCCTGGCGTTGCAAAAGAGGATTTGCCTTATCTTTTCGACCGTTTCTGGCGTAAGGAAAGGTCTCGTTCTCGCAACACAGGCGGAACGGGGCTTGGACTTGCAATTGCAAAGCAACTTGTCGAAGCGCAAGGGGGGAAAATTGAGGCAAGAAATTTACCTGAAGGTGGCTTGCGGGTGGTATTGGAATTTAAAAAATAACCCTTACACATTAAACCCATAGGCTTGGGAGGAGAATTGTCGGAACATAGTAATAGACCAGGGCCGGCTGGGGAAAACGATATTCATTGCCTCTGCAATGGCAATTGTCATTAATAGATTTCCCTCATAATTTATTTAAGAAATTGGTAGCGTTGATCCCCTGGGGCATACACACTAGCGCATGAAACGCCGGTCCATGACCCTGAATTACAGGATAGCTCTTCTTCGTAAAAGATTTTACCTGATTCTTGGGGGTTGATGTCAGTGGGTTATATCGGAAAAGGGGCAGCCCTCACTTTTTGCCTCCCCCAAGTGGCTGATATAAAAACTCCCTGACCAGTGGATGCGGTCAGGGAGAGTTTATTTTAAAATCAAGAGTTGATATAAGGTTCCGTTCTTTTGAGGTGTATGGCTGGTATTTATATCAAATATACCTCCGCTTCATTATAAAGCGCAATAGATCGGAGTTTTTAATTGGAATAGGCTGACGGCCCATCACAATTGAAGGAATAATATCGTTAAACATATATTAGTATCCGCCCATTGTTATTTATTAATTACTCATAATTAATTTTATTTTTAACCTAATTCAAAGAAACGAAAGGAATTAACCGTGTTCAATCCCATTCTCGTACCCTTGGATGGTTCTCCGCTTGCCGAATGTGTCTTGCCGCAAGCAGTCGCTTTAAGCCAGGCTTTCAGCGCAGAGGTAATACTGTTACATGTCCTGGATAAGAACCGGGTGGGTGCTTCAACACAATTATTTGATCTCCTGAATTGGCAGATCAATAAAACCGAGGCGAAGTTGTACCTTGAAAGGACCAGTGATCAACTTCAAAAATCAGGTTTACAGACGAAGGCAGTCGTTCTGGAGGGACCGGTTGCGGAATCGATTACTGAATTTTCCCAGGGCCACGAGATTAAATTGATCCTCCTGAGCAGTCATGGTCACGGCGGGGTGAGAAAATGGGGTATCTCCAGCGTCACGAATAAAATCATCCTCAGCGCGCCAACCTCTGTGTTCATCGTCCGTGCAACTCAACCAAAGGAACAATCCTATAGGCGGATTTTAGTGCCGCTGGATGGGTCCTGGCGGGCGGAAAATGTGCTGCCAATGATCACGCCCTTGGCCCGCTATCATAAGGCGCAGATTCAAATTGTACACGTCGTGAAAACTCCTGAAATGGCCCGCCATATGCCTCCCCTGCAGGAAGATATCGATTTATCCGATCGAATCGTGGCGCGCAATCGGGAAGAAGCCCAACATTATCTCGACCAGATTCAATTACGTTCACCTCTGGCCGGCATCGATGTAAAAGCCCACCTGATCACCAGTGATACTGTGACCCACGCCCTCCATGAATTGGTCGATCGTGAACAGATCGACATGGTGGCGTTGAGTGCGCATGGATATTCCGGCAATAATCAGTGGCCCTATGGGTGTATCGTCGATAATTTTATCCTTTACGGTAAAGTGCCTCTATTAATTGTTCAGGATCTGCCTGTGAAGGATAAAGCAAGTCAGGTGGTTATGGCAGTGAGAGACCAATCGATGCATTAACCTATGCAGGCCACACTTATAGCTCCCCCACAACCAGTCATTCCGGGTGCAGGTATTCGACTGGAGCAACTGGCACACCAATTAGCAGGTCATCAAGCCTCAATACTAACCATCAAACAAATGGCCTACCTGTCTGACCAGATAGGCGGCTGGAAAGAGACGTTGCAGGCTGCCTATGTGTGTTTCAAAGGCGCCGCTACGAAAGATATCGCTTTTTCTCGAGCCAGGGAATGGATGCTGGATAACTATTATATTGTCGAACAGACTTCACACCAGATCCAACAGAATCTTCCTCTAAGTTATTTCGACCAATTGCCAAAATTGAGTGGGACAGCGTTCGAGGGCTACCCTCGAATTTTTGCACTGGGGTGGGAATGGATACGATATAACCAGTGCCAGGTTGACCTGGCTCAAACCGCAGCATTCATAGAGTATTACCAGCAGGTTACAGCATTGACAACGGGCGAATTGTGGGCATTTCCAACCATGCTTCGCGTTGGGATCTTGGAGCGACTGGCCACAGCTGTCGCCGTAATGACGGGCGTCGATGCACCGGAAGTTCTACAGGTAACTCCCGATCTTCCTGCGCCTCCAGCCTTATCGAACGAAACGATTGTCGCCAATTGTTTTCTCAGCTTGCGGCTGCTTGCCGCTACGGATTGGAAAACATTCTTTGAACAGGTCAGCCGTGTGGAAAAAATTCTATGCGCTGAACCGGCTGGCATCTATCCGGCCATGGATTTTGACACTCGCAATAGCTATCGAAGCGTTATTGAAGAGTTGGCCCGCCATTCGATCCAGGGCGAAGAATCGATTGCAAAGACTGCAGTTGCATTTGCGCGCGCTGTGCATGACAGATCGCAAACTGCTCAAGGGGACCCCGATCGAAAATCACATGTTGGTTATTATCTGATGGACGCGGGGCGCTCTATGCTTGAAGAAAGCGTTAACTACCGGCCGGGATTAATGGCAGGCCTGCGGCGTTTGGTACGAGCACATCCTGCGTTTGCCTACCTGGGTGGCATCGGTCTTATTACTCTTTTATTTCTCATTGCCATTCTTTCCTATACGGTTGCTGCAGGCGGCTCGTGGGTCCAGTTGATCATTGCTGGTCTTCTTGGATTCTTTCTGGCACTCGAGGCCTCCATCAGCCTGGTTAATTGGAATGTTACACATGAAATACGACCGCAAAGTTTGCCGCGTATGGATTTTTCAAAAGGCATTCCAGGGGGATTCCGTACGATGGTGGTTATTCCGACTCTGCTGGTGAATGCCAGGGAGCTTGAGTCACTGCTGCAGGAGTTGGAACTTCATTTCCTGCGTAACCCCGATCAACAACTTACGTTTGCCCTCCTGACCGATTTCGAAGACGCTCCAACCCAACACATGCCGGATGATGATCAGCTGCTTTCAGCTGCAAAAGCCGGGATTGAAGGTCTTAATCATAAGTATGGGCAGACGACACCTTTTTATTTGTTCCATCGTCAGAGGGATTGGAATCCCTCCGAGGAAGTCTGGATGGGCTGGGAGCGTAAGAGAGGCAAGCTGGCTGAATTTAACCGGCTGCTGTTGAACACCGGCCCGACATCCTATACTACCCAGGTTGGGGATTTGAGCATCCTGCATGAGATCAAATATGTGATCACTCTGGATGCCGATACTTCACTACCCACCGGTAGTGCCAGTCGCTTGGTCGCCACCCTGGCGCATCCTCTTAACCGGGCTGAATTTGCTTCCGATGGTCGCTCGGTCATTGCCGGTTATACGGTGCTTCAACCACGCGTGGAGATCAAACCGACCAGCGCAAATCGTTCCCTGTTTTCGCAAATATTTGCCGGGGATGCCGGTTTCGATTTATATACTCTTGCAGTTTCTGATGTATACCAGGACTTGTTTGGTGAAGGAAGTTATGTCGGAAAAGGGATTTACGATGTTGCAGCTTTCACGAGAAGTCTGAAAGATCAGGTAGGGGAAAATACCCTGCTCAGCCACGACCTCCTGGAAGGAATTTTCGGACGTGCAGCTCTCGTCACGGATGTCATTTTGTACGAGGAATATCCGGCTCGCTATCTGGTGTATGCTCGCCGGCTGCGCCGCTGGATTCGGGGAGACTGGCAGCTGCTGCCCTGGTTGTTTTACACCGCTCGAACGAGAAAAGGCATTGAACGCAACCTTTTATCCATTATTGATCGTTGGAAGATTATCGATAATCTACGGCGCAGTTTATTGGCTCCGGTATTATTCCTGCTCTTTGTTGCAGGCTGGTTGGTTTTACCCGGTTCACCTCTTGTTTGGACTTTGCTGACACTTCTCACAACTTCCATCCCGATCGGTGCGCAAACCTTGCAGAATGTGCAACAGAATATCGGTCGGTTATCTTTGAAAGACCTGATGGAACCTGCCAGGCTTCCGACATCGCGCTGGGCACTTGCCATCGATTTTCTCCCCTACGAGACCTCGCTCGCGTTGAGTGCGATTGGGATAACTCTTGTTCGTCTGTTCATTGTGCGAAGGCATATGCTTCAGTGGACAACGGCTTCACAGTTGGCACATTCTTTTATTTATAACAGACACCGAACCTTATGGCAGTTGGCGTCTACCTTCGCGTTGATCGCCGTCTTGGGGATCGCCATTTTGATGATTCACCCGGCCGCCCTGGTCGTGGCTTCTCCTTTGTTGCTTGCCTGGCTGGTATCTCCGCTGGTGGGAGATTGGATCAGCCGGCCCATCCTGCACTCTGCGGCGCCTCTCTCCGTGAATCAGGATAAACAATTAAAACGTTTGGCACGGCGCACCTGGGCGTATTTTGAGCAATTTGCAGGTCCTGATGATCACTGGTTACCCGCCGACCATTTTCAAGAATCGCCGCGCGGTTTTATTGCCCACTATACGACGCCTACCAACATCGGTCTGCTCTTGGTGTCTACATTATCGGCATACGATCTGGGTTATATTGGTTTGCTTGAACTTGCAGTGCGTTTGCGTTCCACTTTTGAGACTGTGGATAGGTTGGAACATTACCGCGGTCATTTGCTTAACTGGTACGACACATCGACTCTGGCGTCCCTTCCGCCTCACTATATCTCAACCGTTGACAGCGGCAATCTGGCAGCAAGTTTGATAACGCTCAAGGAGGGCTTGTACGGGTTGATGGATGCCCCTGTTGTACGCGAAGAGCTATGGCAGGGCCTGCTTGCCATTCTGGATATTCTGACTTTTATACTCAAAGAGTTGGAAGAAAATACTTCGGCGTCAGCCCTTGAATCCTTTGAAGTTGAATTGGATGGAATATATAAACGTGTCAGTGCCATTCAGGACAAACCCGAGGTGTGGATGGCGATGCTTACTTGGCTTTCGGGCGAAGGGTGGGAAAAGGTCTCTCATCGCTTGATGGAACTGCTCGAAGATTCCCACTCCAACCTTAATCCGGAGATCCTGGGCGATTTACACCTGTACCTGGACACTTTGAATCATCATTTGATGAGTATGCGGCAGAATATTCAATTACTGGCTCCCTGGTTAAACCTTTTTAGCCAACTGCCGGCGATATTCACGCACACCGGTACTCCAGCTGCGAATGCCTGGCAGGATTTTAGAGACAGTCTTCCTGTTGAAATTCCGCAGCTGAATATGGCGGCCTCGGTATACTCCGGCATCAAAAGGTCTTTATCGGAGTTGCAAGCTCAGCTGAACGACAGTCCCGGTTCGGCAGAGGAGATCCAGCAGGGGCGGGCTTGGTGCCAGAAGTTGGATGAAGATCTTTCATCTGCGCGTATGGCGTTAGGCCCTCTCCTGATCAGTTTTACCGATCTTGCGGAACAGGCCGATGCAGCTGTCAATGCCATGGATTTCAAGTTCCTGTTTGATGAACAGCGTCAGGTATTCCACATAGGGTACAACATCTCTACCGAACGGCTGGATACAAGTTATTATGATCTGTTGGCATCCGAAGCCCGGATTGCCAGCCTGATCGCAATCGCAAAAGGGGATGTGCCTCAGAGCCATTGGCTGCATCTGGGCCGGCCGATTACAAAGGTGGACGGGAAACTGGTTCTGCTTTCATGGAGCGGAACCATGTTCGAATATCTTATGCCCGATCTGTTTGTTAAAAATTACGAGGGGACTCTTTTATCCGATAGCAGTTATGCGGCGGTGGCTTCACAGAGAAGCTATTCCAAACAAAAACATATCCCTTGGGGCATCTCCGAATCGGGCTATCTGGATTTGGATGCAAACATGAATTACCAGTACCGTGCCTTCGGCGTGCCGGACCTGGGCATAAAGCGCGATATTCCCTTGGATTTGGTTGTCGCTCCTTATGCTTCTTTGCTTGGGTTATCCCTGCAGCCGCAGGCTGTGCTGGCCAACCTTACGGTCTTTGAGGACCTGCATATGCTTGGCCGCTTTGGCGTATACGAAGCGATTGATTACACCGCCACGCGTCTGCCGCCTGGAGAGCAGCATGCGATTGTACGTTCCTATATGGCGCATCATCAGGGCATGATCCTCCTTTCGGCCTGTAACTATATTTTGAATGATGTCATGGTCCGGCGTTTTCACACTGACGAACGCG
>CAZPCR010000047.1:0-12203 GCA_964585035.1 uncultured Anaerolineaceae bacterium | reverse complement strand
AACGCAGCGTTCGCATGCGCGTCCAAACCTTCTGCGTTTGCCAGGATCTCTGCGGTCTTGCTGATGGTTCGCGCAGTGGTCCCGTCAAGCGCGATCAGGCTGACGATTTTGACAAAGTCCCACAAATTGAGCGGCGAGGCGAAATGGGCTGAACCGCCCGTCGGCATGACGTGGCTCGGTCCCGCGAGGTAGTCTCCCAGCACTTCAAATGAATTTTCGCCCATGAACACCCCGCCTGCATTGTCGACTTTCTCGACCCAACGCCAGGGATTGCTCACCGAAAGGCCGAGATGCTCGGGGGCATATTCATTTGCAAGGTCAACAGCCTCATTAAGATCGCGGACCAGCACTACACCGCCTCGATTTTCAAGTGAAGCGGTGATGATTTCCGCTCGTCCTCGTTCCTCGATTTGCCGCCCTACTTCAACCTGGACTTTTTCGATCAGGGATTGTGAAGGCGTCAATAAAATGGCCGTTGCCAGTATGTCGTGTTCGGCTTGCGCTATAAGATCGGCCGCGACCCAGCTCGGATTCGCTGACTCATCCGCGATCACCACGGTCTCAGTCGGACCCGCCAGTCCGTCGATGCCAACCACGCCATAGACCTGCCGCTTCGCCAATGTTACGAACAAATTGCCCGGCCCGAATATCTTATCTACAGGACGGATGGTTTCTGTCCCATACGCCAGCGCACCTATCGCCTGCGCCCCACCGAGCAAATAGACTTCGTCCACTCCGGCGATGGCACAGGCCGCAAGGATGATTGGTGCAACAGGCGGGTTTTCATTTGCAAAGGAACGGTTTGGCGGTGTGACGACAACAATTTCTTTCACACCTGCCACGCGCGCAGGGACAGCACTCATTAGTACAGTGGAGGGCAAAGGAGCGGTTCCACCGGGAATATACAATCCCACGCGTTGGATCGGACGAATGATTTGCCCGAGTGTGCCGCCCAGTTCATTTGTGAACCAGGACGTCAACGGTTGGCGACGGTAAAAGGCGTCGACACGAAACGCAGCCTTTTCAAGTGCATTCCGCTCGATGGTGGAGATTGATGCTAATGCAGATTTGACTGATGCCATTGGTACGGGAGCAGGCTTGAGGTCCAAACCATCGAGTCGCTGGGCCCATTTCTCTAAGGCGGAGTCGCCGTTCATCCGAACATCCTTCAAAATCCGGGTGACGGCTATTTCAGGAGTGATTTGTTCGCCAAAGAGTTGGGCGATGCCGTCGAGCATGAGCTGACTGACGGGAAATTCATCGGGCGGAGTACGTTTGAGGATGGTTTGTCTTGCGATTTGAGGATCATATTGTTTGAACATAGGTGACTCCTATTTCAATGCGGCCTGCATAGCTGTGTAGCGCGGCGGTTCCTCTTCGAAAATATAAGTAACCGGGGAAACGATGATACCGCTGCCGCCAATTTTTCTTAGTTCGCCGATGGCCTGCTGTAGATAATCGCGTCGCACAACGACCGTGACAGAGAACCAGTTTGTGCGCGCATCCCTGACAACGATCGGGCTGATGGTTGGCCCCTGCAATCCTCCGACAGCGGTTTCGTCGAACATTTTTTGAGCTATCGCTTCCGGGGTTTCACCGCGCATGTTGGCGATCACCAGCAAGTTTTCTTTTGCGCGTAGATGGGCTTCGATATATTCGAGCAGGCGGCGCGCCATCTCTAACGCCTCCGAGTTTGTTTGCAAAGTTTTGCGGTTTGCTATCAGCGCAGCTTGTGATGGCTGGATTATGCCATCCGGCAAGGCACGCAGACGGTTATCCTGCAAGGTCTGGCCCGACGAAACCAGGTCTGAAATTATGTCGGCATAGCCGATGGTGGGTGCGGTCTCGAGTGTGCCTTCCGCAAAGATCAAGGTATGTGTAATATCATATCGGTTGAGGAAATTCTCCGTCAGAAAGGGAAATTTGGTCGCAACCCGTAAAGGTCGCCCTAGCGTGTCTACGTATTTTTTGAGCGTGGGAATATCAGTTATATCCTTCCATGATTCCGGGACGGCAAGGTTTAACGAACAGGCGCCAAACCCAAGTGCGTCATGTAGGATAAGAATGTCGCCATTTTCTCCACGTTTTTCTTCGATAACGTCAATTCCGGTAATGCCAAAGTCAACGCTTCCCTGGCGCACGCTGACCACAATGTCGCCGGGGCGTTGAAAAAGGACGCCCAACTCGGGCAACGCGGGGATTTCCGCCTGGTATTGGCGAGGATTGGGTTTGAAAACAGAAAGCCCGACCTCCGACAGAAAACTTAACGAGTCCTCCTGAAGGCGTCCTTTGGATGGAAGAGAGATTCTTATGGCTTGTTGTTTTTGCATATACAGTTTCCTTGAGGTGGGATTAAACAAAAATCCCCGGTTGTTGACCGGGGATCGTTGATACAAAATAAGCAGCCTGTTAATCGAACGCAGGTACACGAATATGGATCGCCCGGTCTTTTGGGGATGTATGGTGATGAGTATGATGATGGATATTCACGAGCAGGCAATTCATATTGGGGCGCAGTATACCAGCAGCCAAGATAATTGACAAGCTCGAATAATTATCAATTTTGATCCGCACCCTTCACATGAAATTACATAATTTGACTTGTTTTCGCAGATCTTCACCTAATTGATCCCCGGTGCTTCGGATGCAAATCAAATTCTTAAAGTGAGATTCGGCCTGAAAAACCCTCACCATCTTTCGCAATAATTTCTAAACTCGCAATATAATAGTGCTAAATATCACTTTCCCTGTAACTCGATGGTAAAATCACGAGTTATCGACCAAACATAAGTGTAAAAATTAAACCTTAAAAAAACGTCTGCCTGCGATAAATAATGTTGATGTCGTAGCGATTTGATTTTCATTCAGGGACCAGCTTCCCATAAGGCGACAGCCTGGACAGTTCAGGTTTTTCGGAGAAGTGACAATGATTAAACTTAGTTACAGCACTTTTGGGTTGACCAACCTCGATTTTTTGGATGCAATTGATGTTGTTGATAAAGCGGGGTATCCGGGAATTGAACTTTCATTCCATCGGGACCAATTCAATCCGTTTGAAATTACCGATGAATATCTCGCAACAATCAAAAAACGCTTTGAGACCGTAGGCTTAAAGCCAGCTTGTGTAGCTACCGCTTCGCATTTTTTCACACCATCCAGGCCCCATGAACCATCTCTGATGAGCCCCGATTTGGCAGGCAGAAAACGCCGCATCGATCTCGTCAAAAGGGGAATAGAAATTGCCCGTAAACTGGGTATTTCACTTGTCACATTTGGAAGCGGTTTCATCCGGGAGGAACATTTAGCGAATCCATCTATCGAACCATGCGAATTACTGGTCGATAGCATTCATCAGTGTTTAAACGCAATCAGGGATGACGAGGATATTACTTTGTTGATTGAGCCGGAGCCGGGGATGCTCATTGAAACGGTGGAGCAAGGCTTAAGCCTGGTCGAGGAAGTCAATTCACTCCGTTTCCGATTACATTTGGACCTATGCCACATGTATTGCTCGGAGCATGATTATGTCTCTGCCCTGGCGCTTGCTGCCCCTCACACTCGCTATCTTCATGTTTCTGACACACGGTTAGGCTGCAACCTGAAAATTGTCAAAATGGGGGAGAAATTATCTCTCGACCTCGGCTTCGCCAGGTACTTGATTTACTTCCCTGATAAGGCAGATTATTTGCTGGTGGACAAAAACCATCCAGTATATTTTTACGATAATAAACCCTGTCAGGATCAGGAAAAGCGTTTGGAAGACATTTTAAATTCCGTAAATATTTCGCGGCCGCCAGTTTTTGTGGACTACAACAAACTCTTCGCGGGCTCAACCCCCTTCGACGATGAAATTTTTACTTATTTGATTTCAGTTCCGTGCCTGAGCTTTGAAGTGCTGGAGAGGGCAAGACCAATCCTTATTTATTTGCGAAGTACAAAAAACACAGACGGCAAATTGTTTATGGACAAAATGGTAGCAAATACCTTGACGGGCGTCGTTCACTTCCACGAAATTCCAGGCGAAGGGACGCTTGATTTCGAAGCCAGTTTCAATGCTTTAACCGAGAACGGCTTTTCCGGATTTGCATCTGTTGAGTTATATCATCATGTTCAATCCTGGGAAAAGGCATTGAATGATAGTTACAGGCATTTGTCTCAATATATGTAGGTTTGTTTAATTGGAACGACCAGGCTATTCGGAAGATATCCGTGTCAGAGCTTATTTTCCATTAATAGAGAGGAGAGATCTATGGTTGACGTTTTGCAACTTGGCTGGGCCGCCAATACGGTCGGGGAACTTGACCACAGGCTATTGAATGCACCTCATGTGAAACTGCGCTCATTTACCGAGGGACCTAAGGGCGATGTGGTGTATTGCATTGACCTGCGGATCAACCCACCAAACACCGATTTCCTGTCTTCCACCGAAATGCATTCCTTCGAACATTTTATGCTGGCTGGGTTTCAAAAATATATGCCGGAAAATTTTCTCTCCATTGGGTTAATGGGGTGCCAAACGGGCTTTTACCTGGTTTTATTCAACGAAGGCTGCGCGGAGAAAATTTGCCAGGTATATGGAAGCATATTGGGCGATGTCTTGAATGCCTGCGAAGTGCCCTATGCCAACATCGCGCAATGCGGCAATTATAAAAACCACAGCCTTGAATTTGCCCAGAAGATTGCTATCAGGGTGTTGGACGCAAAATCTGTATGGAGGCAGGTGGTATGACAGGCAGAAACGGCCTGCGGCGTGTAACTTATCAACATACAATTGAATACGAGGTAGTTAACTCACATAACCTTTTCGACCCGCGCAACCAGGATCTGTTATCAGTGGGAAAAATTGATCATGCCCGCAGGTTTGTCGTGGTGGACGCCAATGTCGAAAACATTTTTTCCGTAAAGATACAGAATTATTTTTTTCAAAACCAGGTCGAGGCTAAAATCATCACCTTTCCCAGCGGCGAGGAATACAAAACCGTGGAAAGTTATCTTTCCATCGCGCAGGAACTTGACTCCTTTCCGATTCACCGAAAAGACGAACCGATAATCGCCATCGGGGGTGGCGTTTTGACGGATGTGGTTGGTTTTGTTGCCGGCAGCTATCGACGTGGCATACCTCACATCAGTGTACCCACTACATTGATGGGATATATAGATGCTTCGATCGGCATTAAGACCGGCATCAACTTCAACGGGTCCAAGAATCGACTTGGGATGTTCGCTCCCCCGCAAAAGGTTTTGTTGGATAAATCCTTCCTGAAGAGCCTTCCCAATCGTCATATCCTGAATGGCGTATGCGAAATTATAAAATTAGCACTCATTAAGGACGCTGAATTGTTCTGCATGTTGGAGGCGCATGGAGCACAAAGCGTAGTTTCCCAATTCCAGAATGATGAGGGCGGAGCTATTCTAGACAGGGCAATAAGCGGAATGTTGGATGAATTACAGCCGAATTTACTCGAAGATGATTTGGCACGCAAAATGGATTTTGGACATACATTCAGTTATGGGTTGGAGACCCGTCACAAAGCCTATTTGTTCCACGGAGAGGCGGTCTTGCTCGATATTGCCATCTCTGCCCAGATTGCCATGAAGCGGAACTTATTGTCCGATGCGGAAGCCGATAGGATATTTAACCTGATTGCTACGTTGGGGATCATGTTGGACACCACGATTCTCGACCCGGTCTTGCTCTGGCATTCACTACAAGAACGCACGTATCATCGCAATGGAGAGCAACGGGTTCCATTGCCCCTTGGTATTGGAAGATGTTCTTTTGTAAACGATGTGAATGCGGATGAAATCGAGAGTGCCGTTAAATCACTCGAAGATAGGATCGTCATTAAGCATGGAATAATTTGAAAATGCCGACCCCCAACGAAATAAACAAGTTATTATCCATTATCACAACTTGTGCCGATATCTATTTTTCTGATGGTAAACAGGTTCCTTTATGCTTAAATACTGGAGACCATCAATTAGGGTGAACAGTCACCTGATCAGTTTGTCTGAAAAGGAAATTATTATCTCCACCGCAATGGGTGGACTTGAATTATCGACGATATTCTATGAAGGATAAAATTTAATACGAATAAATCGTGATGGAAGTTTGCAATACGGATTTTGGGGTCAGAGTCACCAAGGCTACTCTAAATGCCTTTGAAAGAATTACATCGAGGCCGCGAGTACCACACTCTCACACCTCATTCCTAAAATGGCTTTGCAAGCTTCGGTACCGTAATTCTTTTTTGTTCAAGGCCTGTATAGCTGCTATAGCTGCCATCCCAGCCGAAAGGGTCGTAAGTAACGGAATATTCATCGCAATTGCCGTCGCACGGATCTCGGCTCCGTCCGAATGCGCATTGGTGCCAAGCGGTGTATTGAGGATAAACTGTACTTTTCCGCTTTTGATTAAGTCCACAATGGCTGTTGAGCCTTCCCCTATCTTCTGGACCGCTTCCACTGGCAGACCAACCTTTCCGAAAAAGTCTGCAGTGCCTTGGGTTGCATATAATTTGAACCCCATCCGGTGCAGGTCACGCGCCACTTTCAAGCCTGCACTTTTATCGTAATCGTTGACGCTGATAAATGCCGCCCCGCTTTGCGGCAAGCCCATCCCTGCCGCAATTTGGGACTTGGCAAACGCGTGTCCGAAGCGGGAGGCGTGTCCCATAACTTCTCCGGTAGAGTGCATTTCAGGGCCAAGCAAACTGCTGGAACCGGGTAGTTTCTTGAAGGGGAGAACGGCTTCTTTGACAAAAAATCCGTCCACGCGCGGCTCATCAGTGATGCCGAGGTCTACCAACTTCCGGCCTGCCATCACCTGTGCGGCTGCAAACGCGAGATTCAATCCAGTCGCCTTGCTGGCATACGGTACGGTCCGTGAGGCGCGCGGGTTTACTTCCAGCACGCACACCACTTCGTCTTTCAGAGCAAATTGGACATTCATCAGTCCGCGCACACCAAGGGCAAGTCCCAATTGTTCGGTATATTCTCGCATGATTGCCTGATGGTATGCGCTGACTTTATACGGCGGGAGGACACAAGCCGCATCACCCGAATGGACACCTGCTTCTTCGATGTGCTGCATTACCGCACCGATAACAACACGTTCACCATCCGCCAGGGCATCCACATCAATTTCAAAGGCGTCCTCCATGAACTTGTCGATCAAAATAGGCAGACCGGGAGACGCTTCAATTGCCTTTTGAATGAATCCCGCCAGGTTTTGTTCGCTTTCCACGAGCGCCATCGCCCGCCCGCCCAGCACAAACGATGGCCTGACCAGAACCGGATATCCAATCCGCTTAGCAACACCGCGCGCTTCTTCCAGCGACCGGGCAATCCAATTTTCAGGCTGAGGGATATCCAACTCTTTGAGCAGTTTCGCAAACTCCTCACGGTCTTCTGAGAGTTGAATGGCATGTGGTGATGTTCCCAAAATTTTCACATTCGCCGCTTCGAGACCCGCCGCAAGGTTCAGAGGGGTCTGCCCGCCAAACTGCACGATCACACCTACCGGCTGTTCGCGGTCGATTACATTGAGCACATGCTCCAGGGTCAACGGCTCAAAATACAAACGATCGGCGGTGTCATAATCCGTTGACACGGTTTCAGGATTGCAGTTATACATGATGGTCTCATAACCCATCCTGGACAACGCAAACGCGGCCTGGCAGCAGCAATAATCAAACTCGATTCCCTGCCCGATGCGGTTTGGTCCGCCACCCAGGATCAGGATCTTCTCCCTACTTGTGGGGCGAGATTCATCCTCCATTTCATAGGAGCTGTACAGATATGGCGTTTGCGCTTCGAATTCCGCCGCGCAGGTATCGACGCGTTGGTAGGTGGGTAAAATGCCGAGCCGTTTGCGTAAATCGCGGATGTCGGTCGAATGAGGGAAGATGGACGAAGGGAGCAGGCGGGAGATATGCGAGTCAGCAAGACCCATTTGCTTAGCGGACCGCAATATCGATTTCAATTCGCTCTCTGTTTTGCAATTCCTTAATTCCAATTCGCAATTATTAATTTCATTCATCTGCGCCAGGAACCATAAGTCATAACCGGTGGCTTGACCGATCTCCTCGAGCGGAATTCCCTGACGGATCGCGCGATAGACTCGGAAGAGGCGGTCGGCAGTCGCGATTTTCAGGGCGGATAATGTTTCGGGTTCAGCAGGCAAATCCCGACCGGGCCCGCTGCCGTCGAGAGCATCCACCCCGATTTCCAAAGATAGCACAGCTTTGTTCAAGGCTTCAGGAAACGTTCGCCCGAGAGCCATGGCCTCACCGACCGATTTCATCTGCGGGCCGAGAGTGGGGTCCACTCCGGGGAATTTTTCAAACGCCCAGCGCGGGATTTTTACGACCACGTAATCCAGTGATGGTTCGAAGGCGGCTTTGGTCTGTTTTGTAATATCGTTCGTGATTTCATCAAGCCTGTAACCAACTGAGACCAGCGCCGCCAGTTTCGCAATGGGAAACCCGGTAGCTTTAGAGGCCAGCGCTGACGAACGACTGACGCGCGGGTTCATTTCGATGACGACCGCACGACCGGTTCTTGGATCGACCGCGAATTGTACGTTCGAGCCCCCCGTTTCAACGCCGACCGCCGTTAGCACACGACGAGCCATATCGCGCAGGATTTGATATTCGCGATCTGTTAGCGTTTGGGCTGGCGCCACAGTAATACTATCTCCCGTATGCACGCCCATGGGGTCGAGGTTTTCGATGGAACATACGACGACAAAGTTATCGGCTTTATCGCGCATGACCTCCAGTTCAAATTCTTTCCAACCAATCACCGACTCTTCTAGCCAGGCCTGACCTATCGGGGATTCAGAGATGGCGCTGCGTATCGCTTCGAGCAGTTCATCGGGCGTATGGACCCATGAAGCCCCCGTACCGCCCATTGCAAATGAAGCACGGACCAAGACGGGGTAACCTGTTTCATTGATCATTGCTTCGGCTTCCTGGAACGAATAGGCAGCGCCGCCGCGTAATACAGGGATATTTGTTTTCTGCATGGTCTCTCGGAACAGCATTCGATCTTCAGCGGCTTTTATCGCGGACAAGTTCGCACCGATGAGCTGCACGCCATATTTTTCCAAAACCCCATTTTCACTAAGCGCCAGCGCCAGGTTTAGTCCCGTCTGTCCGCCGACCGTGGGAAGCATAGCATCGGGTTTTTCCTGTGCGATGATGGCTTCAAGGGATTCAGGTGTGAGCGGTTCAATGTAAGTCGCATCCGCAATTTCGGGGTCGGTCATGATCGTGGCCGGGTTCGAGTTCACCAGCACAACGCGATAGCCTTCCGCGCGCAAGGCCTTAACCGCCTGGGTGCCGGAGTAATCAAACTCGGCAGCCTGACCGATAACAATAGCTCCGGAGCCGGGGACAAGAATAGTGTGGATGTCAGTTCTCTTGGTGATGTCCGGCTCCTTTGTTGATCATCCCAAAAAATTCGCCGAAAATATCGTGCGCGTCGTGTGGGCCGGGCGAGGCTTCCGGGTGGAATTGCACGCTCAGGACAGGTTTGTTTTTAAGCCGCAAGCCTTCGAGCGAGTCGTCGTTCAGGCTTTTGTAGGTGATCTCAACTTGCGAAGGTTGGAGGTCGCCAGCCGTGACGCAGTAATTATGGTTCTGGGCAGTGATAAGGACTTTTCCCGACGGCAAATGCTGCACCGGATGATTGCCGCCGTGATGTCCAAATTTAAGTCGATGTGTATCCGCACCCAGCGCACGTCCGATCAATTGGTGCCCCAGACAGATCCCCAGGATCGGCATACCGCTGTCGATCAATCCAGCGACCGCTTCCACCGCATATGGCAATCCCGCAGGGTCGCCGGGACCGTTCGAGAGAAAGACTCCGTCGGGTTTCATCGCCAGCACATCTTCCGCGGTTGTATCCGCAGGCACAACGGTCACATTTGCGCCGTAACTTGCAAGATGGCGCAAAATATTTTTCTTGATCCCAAAATCATACGCCACAATGGAAAGCGATTGGGTCTGCTGCCTTCTGCCTTGATCATTTCCTGCCACCCACTTACTTCCTGCATCCCCCGTCCAGTGATAAGGCTCCTCGCAAGTCACTTCCTTCACCATATCACGCCCATCAAGCCCGGGCCACTCGCGCGCTATCGCATGTAATTTTTCAGCTGCAGTTCCTTTTGTGGATAGCGCGGCTTTTTGGGTGCCGCCATCGCGCAATTTGCGGGTCAGCCAGCGCGTATCCACAACGCTTATCCCGGGCACATCATTTTGAGTCAGCCAATCTGAAAGTGAAAGTGTCGCGCGCCAATTGGATACCACAGGACTCAACGAGCGGATCACCGCCGCCGAAACCTGCGGAGTCGCAGACTCATTATCCTCAGTGTTGATGCCCACATTTCCAATATGAGGTAAGGTGAACAGCACACCCTGCCCGCGATACGATGGGTCGGTTAATATTTCCTGATAGCCCGTCATGCTGGTATTGAATACCAGCTCAAACACAACGTCGGTCTCCGCGCCAAAGGCCTGGCCTTCGATGACACTCCCATCCTCCAAAACAAGGGTTGCAGCTTTCATGGATTAACCACTTGGTCCGTCAACTGGATGGCGTAACCCAGATAGGTTTCCGGCGAGAGATTTTTCAATTTCACGCGCGTTTCCTCATCTACATCAATGCTATCCACCCATAACTTGTAATCCGTTTCCGTTAAAACACGGCCTCGCGTATGTTGCTTAAGCGACTCATACGCGTCTGTCCTGCCCGCTGCGCGCAGGATGGTTTGCGCCCCTTCCGAGACCACCTCCCAATGAGCGTTCAATTCTGCTTTGAGTTTTGGCTCGTCGGGAGCAATGCGACTCAACCCGCGCTGGAAGTTATTCCAGGCCACCAGCGTATGTCCCAGCGCCGTACCAAACGTTCGCCGGACTGTTGAATCAGAGAGGTCGCGCTGCAATCGGGAGACCGGTAACTTTTGAGCGTAATGAGTGAAGAGAGAATTGGCTATGCCGAGATTTCCCTCCGCGTTTTCAAAGTCGATCGGGTTGACCTTTTGCGGCATCGTGGACGACCCCACCTCCTCTTTCAGGACAGCCTGTTTGAGGGAGCCATCGCTGATATAACGCCAGATGTCCTGTGCAAAATCGATCAAAATCGAATTGGTTAAACGGATAAGGTCGAAGTAACGGATCCAGTTATCGTATGGCAGAATTTGTGTCGTGACCAGGTTGGGTTCAAGATCAAAACTAGAGACAAATTTTTCACTAAACGACGGCCAATCCACTTGCGGTGCCACGCCGTACAAGGCGTTGAAATTTCCAACCGCGCCAGTTAGCTTGGCTTCGAAACGGTGGGAGGCGATATCGCTGCGGATTTTTTGCAGGCGGGCAATATAAACCGCAAATTCCTTGCCAAGCGTAGTTGGGACTGCAAATTGCCCATGTGTACGCGCCAGCATAGGCACAGCGCGATTTTGAATGGCAAAATCAAGCAATACGGCAAGGAGATTGTCCAACGCGGTAAGGATCACTTTATCGCGTGAGTCGCGCAGGGCTATCGCCTGCCCGAGGCTGTTAATGTCTTCGGAAGTCAATCCAAAATGTATCCAGGGAATAAAATCCTGCAGGGATGAATCCTGTAATTTTTCCTTTAAAAAATATTCGATGGCTTTGACGTCATGCCGCGTCTCACGTTCGTGTGCAACGATGGATTCTGCATCGGTTGCAGAGAATCCTGATTTGATGGATTCTATCCGGGTGGATTCAGTATCGGTCAGTGGACGGGTCAATCCTGTTTTTGAAAGAGCATTCAAAAAGTCCAGTTCGACGCGCACGCGGTCACGCAGAAAAGCAAATTCGGAGAAGAATTCGCTCAAAGGCGCGGTCGATTCCGCGTAACGCCCGTCCAACGGAGAAAGTGTTTGCAGGGGATCAGGCATTCTTGAGATATCCTGAGATCATCTCATCATAATGGGATGTGACTTCAAAACCTTTGACGGCCAGGCTCTTACGCGTTTCAAAAGGAATCTGGCCGATTTTAAGCGCAGATAAGACGCTCGTATAATCAGCCGGATCGCAAACAAGAGTGACCCTTTCATTGTTTTTCGCCGCGGCCCGGATCAGCGTAACTCCCCCGATATCTATGTTTTCAATGGCATCCTCATATGTCACATTTGGGTTCGCGATGGTGGCTTCAAAGGGATAAAGGTTTAC
>CAZPCR010000046.1:0-12249 GCA_964585035.1 uncultured Anaerolineaceae bacterium | reverse complement strand
CAACAAGGACACTCAAACGGGCCTCATTCACTCCATGGATCTTGCTCAAACGACCAACGCCCAGAATGCGTTGTTCTCCATCCTTATTCTTATCTACAGCAACCAGTGCAATTTCGCGATCGTAGTCGCAGTGGCATAGGCGCGCCAGACGCTCATGCAAAACGCGTTCCGTCAGCATCATTGGATGCAAATAACGCATGTAAACAGTCCGGTCCGAAAGTGTTGTATGGAATTTTGCCAGATAGGGCTCATCCTCAGGCAGGATTGGGCGGATAGTGATCTGTGAATGATCTTTTATCGTCAACGTGCTTGCATATTGGGTGGGATATGGCCGAATGGCCAATTTGGGCAGCTTGTCTTCGGTAATATCTGATCCATAAACCAGCACGCGCGCGTCCAATGCAAGTAGTTGTTCCGGTGAAGCCATCAGTGGATTGATATCCAGTTCCTTTATCCAGCGCTGTTCAACGATAAGTTGTCCGAATCGGACTAGCAATCGTTCGAGGGCAGCTATATCTACGGGCTTACGGCCGCGCACGCCCTTTAACGCAGTGTATATATGGGTTTGTTCCATCATACGCCGGGCAAGTGTGGTAGTGAGGGGAGGAATTCCAAGGGCACGATCCTTGAATACTTCAACAAGTTGTCCGCCGAGGCCGAATAACAAGACCGGTCCGAACTGTGGATCGATACTGCTGCCCAGGATCAATTCGTATCCATCGATCTTGGCCATGGGTTGAACAGTTACTCCCAGGAAATGTTCAGCTCCCACTTTGTTTTTTACGGACTCTGCGATTGCGTTGTATGCACCGCGTACAGCTTTAGCGTCAGCAAGGTTTAACTGTACGCCGCCCACGTCCGTTTTGTGTGTGATTGTTTCCGAGTGAATTTTAAGCACTACCGGGTAGCCGATCGCATCGGCGGCCTTGACAGCTTCTGCTTCAGTACGGGCAACGCGCGTATCCACAGTAGGGATGCCATAGGAGGAGAGGAGCTGTTTGGATTCAAATTCTGTAAGGATCGTCCGGCCTGAATCCCGTACGGTCTTGATGATTTGTCCAGCGCGCTCACGATCAACAGCATCCTTGCTGCTTTCACTAGCTGGCATGGGCGTTTCGTATAGGCTGCTTAAGTTCTCGGAATAATGTGCCATGTAATCGAAAACGCGAGCTGCTGTATCGGGGTATGGGAAGGTAGGAATATTTACGCTGTTAAGAACCATTTCACCGGGTTCTACATCTCTTCCACCCATCCAGTTGGCGATCACCGGCTTGTCGAGTGACTGAGCATAAGGCTTTAATTCCTCCGCAGTCTTTGTAGGATCAGTCATGGCCTGAGGAGTGAGGATGACAAGTATGCCATCACTGTTCGGGTCTTTTGCGGCGATCTCCAGGGCTTTGCTATAGCGCTCCGGACTCGCATCTCCCAGGATATCGACAGGATTATTGTGACTCCAGGCGGCCGGTAAAAGCTGGTTGAATGCATCCATGGTTTCAGTTGAAAGCTTGGTCAACTCGCCACCGTTGGTGAGGAGTGAATCAGTGGCAAGCACTCCCGGTCCACCTGCATTGGTCAGGATCGTTAAACGGCGGCCCTTCGGACGGGGTTGCTTCCCCAGCACCTCTGCCATGTAAAACAGTTCAGCAATAGTACCGACGCGTAACACGCCGCTACGGCGAAAGGCCACTTCCAACACTTCATCACTACCTGTCAGCGAGCCTGTGTGCGATGCTGCCGCTTTTGCAGCTCCCTCGGTACGACCCGGTTTGATGACGATGATGGGTTTGGTCAGTGCTACTTCGCGTGCTGCGGAGAGGAATCCCCTTGCGTTGCCGATGGATTCCATATAGATAACAATGCTCTTTGTATGAGGGTCATCGCCCAGGTAATAAATCAAATCACCCCAGTCGACGTCAAGCATGGAGCCGATGGAAACGAAAGCGCTGAACCCCACGTTTTCCCGCAGACTCCAATCAAGAATGGCAGTGCACAATGCACCGCTTTGGCTGATAAAGCCCACGCTACCGCGGCGGGCCATGGTGCTGGCGAAAGTTGCGTTGACTCCAGTGATGGGGTTCATTACACCCAGGCAGTTTGGGCCAATGATACGCATGTTTCCGCGATGTGCATGTTCCATGACCTGACGCTCGAGCTCAACGCCCCCCGCGCCGGTCTCCTTGAATCCAGCGGAAATAATGATGGCGCTTTTCACACCGAAGTCAACACAGTCACTGATGATGCCGGGGACCGTTTGGGCCGGTGTTACCACAACGGCCAGGTCGACCGGCTCAGGAACTGCAGAAATATTAGGGTAGGATTTGATACCTAACACGCTGGGCCGTTTCGGGTTGATTGGAAAGACTGTACCACCGAAAGGACTACTGATGAGGTTCCATACTAAGGTCCTTCCTACGCTGCCAGGTGTCTCGGTCGCACCAATAACGGCTATATTTTTAGGCGCAAAGATAGTGTCTAAAGCTTGCCGCTCATAACGAAGGACATCGTGCGTTGAATCGAAGAGGGGGGTATTCGGTTGTGTCATTGTTCTCCTTGATTGACTTTCTCGCTGTCTTTTTTGCTTCTATAACCAAAGCGTTTGGACGCGAATATATAAGACATTGCACCATGGAATTTTGGGAAAAATGTACCCAGAATGATGCAGGGTATCTTCCATTCTAATCCGCATTTTGATTCTTATGCCAAAGATGTTATTTACCCATCTATTTAGGAACTAACTTTGATAGGCTTGTTCATCACTATGCAGTGATCATTTGCAAGAATCACATAGGCGACATTGATCTGATGCAATTATTCTACATGCTGCGTGGCGAACGGGTTTATCGGTGTGCGGGTATTCCAAATGTAAAATGATGAATTGCTTTGTAGATTATGCCTAATATCACTTATTATTATCAAAGCGATTATGTATAATTTACTCAGAGGGAGGATTTTGCCTGTCATGAGAGATTGTTTGGCGATTTTAATATTGGATATGACGAAACAGGGACGGAAATGATGCCGAAAGGTCTCTATAATAAAATCTCTTGGTCAAGCACTCGCTGGCTGTTTGCCCTACTGGCGTTATTAATTATCGTTGCCGGACAATATTTAATCATTAGCCCGGGAATCCAATCCACTCCATCCAATGTGGGAATATGGATAAATAACGCGCTTCATGTAGACATTTCCAATATCGACAATGTTATACAGGGATTTTTGTTATTTTTTCTTGGAGGGGGTCTACTAGCTTATGCTATTCGTGGTTTTGGACTATTCACACAAAACCAATCCTCTTTTGAGAAAAAGCCCGTTTATATTAATAAAATTGTCTCTTTCTGGCCATGGATTCTATTCGGCATAATACTATTTGTTTGGCTCCTTTTGCCTTTGAGTTCACTGGGTTATCTACCCTCCTCGCCGGTTCTATGGATTCTCGTTTTATTGATTTTTACAGTCATAATGGGCTTATGGGACTCCCGGCGAGGGGTTTCTTTATCTCTTGGCTTAACCCGCCAGGACCTGCTCTGGTTGATCGGTCTGGTCGTTGCAGGATTAGTGATTTGCACTTATCGCTTGCAGGGATGGCCGGATCAATTGATGGGAGATGAGGGAATCTTTGGGTCCACCGCACGCGATATTGCAACCGGAAAATTTACGCCTCCCGTCTTTGCCCAGGGCGTGGATGGTTTCCCGATTTTGAGCACTTATTGGCAAGCCGGGGTAATGAAAATATTCGGTGTCACCATTTGGGGTTGGCGTTTCGGCTCAGTCTTACCCGGGGTTTTGTCGGCCGTCCCTCTTTATCTATTCCTGCGTGACTCATTTAATCGAAGAATTGCAATTATTTCCTCTGGTATCTTATTTACAAATCCCTATTTCCTGGTCTATTCGCATTTGGGATATACCAATATTCAGCCCGTTTTCATTATCGCTCTGGCTTTATATCTCTTGTATTCCGGCCTGCACCGGAAGAGCAACCTGTTTCTATTCCTGGCAGGTTGTGCTGCAGGATTGGGCTTTTACACCTATTTCTCAGGCCGCGCAGCCCTGGTTATTGCAATTGTATTTATTGCCCTCCTGTGGCTGATGAAACAACTTAAATTCCGGGAATTCATTTATGCCATGACTTTACTGGCCTCGGGAACCATCCTGGTTGCTGCTCCTCATATTGTTTATGGTTTCATTCAAAACAGCCAGGGCATGGGATACAGGATATTCTTGAGTTTCTTCAACAGCGTGGCTTACGGATCCGCATACTATTCCAACACTGACCTGATTAAATATGCACCCATTTTTCAAATGGGCGGGACGGATGTTTTCTATAATCCAAAAATCTACCTGGTCTTGATCATAAGAGGTTTTGTCCAAACATTGCTAGCTTATCAAAAACCGGGACTTCTTTGGGGGGGACATTATTTGGCTTGTCCCCTGGCAGGCACCCTCGGAGCCATATTCTATCTGGTAGGGCTCGTAATATCGTTAAGATACATCAAACAGCCGCGAGTCTTGTTGGTGGTTGTTTGGTTCTTTACGATCCTTACTTTCTTTAGTGCCTTGAACACATTTCCACCTCGTGAAGACCATATGGCCGCCATTGTATCCGCCCTGGCAATATTGACCGGATTCGGTGTAAACGCTATCGCAGAAGGGATCGTATCAAGATCGGGTCGATTGAGAAATACCATTCTTCTTACCCTCCTAACTGGGGTAATGGTGGGAGGAGTATTCGATTACTACGTTGCAGGTCCCCGAAATTTTCCTCAACGGCCAGCCGATATCATTTCTTGGGCGGGATTGAATTCCCATGGTGAATCATTTATTTACGTCTATCAGGATCCGTCTCAATTATTTCCTGTGCCTTTTGTCATATCAGAATTCCGAAGGGATATTCCGTTCAAGATAATGACCCTGGACGAAGCCGTCCATAGCTATCCAAGTTTTAATAATGACAAAAAAACTGTCGTCTTCTATCCTCCGGAGTTTGCTTCAAGGATCACGCCTATTCTGCAAGCTCAATGGGGAAACAGCTTGATAGAGCGGACATTCCTTAACTCGGAGGGAGCGCCTGTTCTAGAAGGAGGTATGAATACATCCTTTATCTTTGAGCGCGACCGATCTTTTTTCAGCACGTTGTTGGATGGATTCCACCAATATCCATTTGATATATTTTTATTAATTCTCTTGGGCTTGTTCGTCATTACAGCTTATATTCCTTCCGCGTGGATCACATCCATCCATGATCGGATCAAACACCTGAAGGATTGGTTCTGTGATCCGGTGCTAGCCTCGACTCCAGAAGAACAAAATAATCTGGAAGGTACTAATGTCGGTCTGCTATCATCATCTATCACGCTTATCCCTCAATCATATGAACCAACACACAGGCCCGGACGGTTTTCAATACAAGCGCGATTTGTCAGGCATCCAGATGAAAAAGAATTGGATATTAGTATCCGTCTACCTAAAATCCGTTTGCCCAGACCGCGTTTTTACAATGGTCTGGAACTTTCTCTTTCGTATCTTGATATACCACACCGATTCCTGCTGATTTCGTCCATCTTTCTCGCTGCAGTCGCTCAACTGTTGATTTATTGTCATATCTTCCTTCCCGGCATTTTATTCTATTTGGCGGCTGCTGCAGGGCTTATCACCTGGGCCCGCCGTAATCCAAAGCTTATTGATTATTTCACAAATCAATTACAGGTCTCTCCAAAAATTGATCTGGCCATTACTCTTTTGCTCTTTCTGGTTATTGCTTTCACCCGCTTTTATGATCTCGGATATCGTGTCTACGGTTTGGATGTGGACGAGGCTAAATGGACTTCCCAGAGCTGGTATTCCAACATTGCCCAAGTTAATGGCAATGAATTCACTGCGCACGAACAATTACTGCCTATAGACCTTTGGGTCAGATCGATCTTCTTGCGCGCCTTCGGCCTTAGTTTCATGTCTGCCCGCATCGAATCTGCATTCATCAGCCTTTTTTCCGCCGTTTTGCTATACTTCTTTGTCCGCAGGTTATCAGCCAGCAGGCCATTGGCCTGGCTGACTACTGCCTTGTATTCATTCTCATTTGTCGAATTAAGTTCTTCCCACCAGGCGCTACCGGAATCCACGCTTGAATTATGGCTCATAGGGACGCTTTTTATATTTGCCCTGGCAATTAGAGAACAGGAGCGCTGGCAGTTTCAATTGTCGGGTGTTTTAGCCGCTTTGGGTATATTTTTTTACAATGCTTTCTTGCTCATTCCTATTGTGATGATTGTTTATCTTTTGAGTATTTCAATTTTAATGATTGTGAGAAAAAAGAATATCGCACGTACGTGGCTTCAGGCTTTCTTTCTCACCGCTCTTCCAATTGTTCTGGCCTACTTCTTGTTAATATATATTCACCAGACCTTGCAGGATAACTATTTTGCAAATATGCTCGTTTCCTCGGGAAATAGTGCAACTTTCTCGGGTTGGGTTTTGTTTCTCCTCAAAAATCTTGGCAATCTGTTCTCTACATTATTCTCTCAAATCACAGCACCCGATTCGCTAGTCAACTGGTCGGGATCATTAATCAATCCGGTGTTATTGCCTTTCATTGTAATGGGCGCTGTATATAGTTTATTGAACACCCGCCGAGAGCAATTCGTTTTTCTCATTGTATGGTTTTTGATTGAGGTTTTTGTTGCCCAAATCCTATTTGGCTCAGTCGATCCAAAATCTTTATACATCGTCTTGATCCCGCTTATGATCTGGGGCGCGTTTGGACTCTGGGTATTCCTGGCAGCCTTGCGAGCTCTATACGAAAGGCGTGGATTTAAATATGCAATCCCCGTTTTTGTTATGTTGATAATCGCTATTATTTCGATCGATTATCATATTTTTACTACTTCTCTTCTTGAAACGGTTGATAACCAAAAGCGCCTTGAGTTTTCTAACCTTACCGCCGAATTTGCCCGCACTGTGCCGATGATATTCTTCCCTCAGATAGCGAATGAAACATTGGAAAATGAGGTCATTCTGCTCTCTGCCAATGGCGGGGGGCGTTCTGTTTCCGACGCTGGAGACCTTTTTCAGCAAATGGACTTTGGACAGATCCTGCCGGCATTACAGCAATACCGTCACCTGACCGGAATCGATTTATTGTTCGACAAAACTTCCTGCTCGCAAGGGCAATGCAGGGATGCGCTGGATCTGGCTTTGAAGTGTTACCCAGGAGCAGATATTAGTGAGTCTGACCGATTTTTCGATATATACCAATTCGATGCAGATATTCTAAGCCACCCAAAATGCTATCAAAGTGAGCAGCCATCCCTTACCATTCCAATGGACGGATCTACAATTCAATCGGGCAGTCCAATAACCCTCCAATGGAATCCTAAAGATACTGATACAACAGGTTATTCCGTTACACTTGACCGGAAAGTTGCAGGCACTTATTGGATCGAAGTTGAAGATGCTTTTCAGGGCACTGGTTGGAATACGAACTCTGATTTTGTAGATGGATTCAATGGGAATGGGTTTTTATTCGATGATTTTCAGTCAGGAGACGCATCATATTTGCTAAACATCGCGGAAGAAGGACGATTTCATCTCTGGGTCAGATCCTACAAGCGCGTAGTCAACGACCAGAACAACTTCATCCAAGTAAATGGAAGGAAAATGCAGTTTGCCGGAAATAACAACGAGCTTAACGATTGGGTTTGGGAAGATTTAGGTGTAATCGATCTTCCAGAAGGACCTTTGCCAATTATTTTGAGCCGCACTTATGGAAGCGACGAAGAGTACAGCGTGTTTATTGACACCCTTGTGCTTACTACTAATTTGGCCGATCATCCTGATACGATCAAGAATTGGGAAAATGTGTTATCAACCGGGGAGATAACATCTCCGGCAAAAAGCTATGAATTGGGCAATGTGCTTTCGCCCGGAGAGTACCGCTGGGAGGTGCGTATCTTCGATGGAAATAAGCTTGTTGATGCCACGGGTGCCCGTGGATTGTTAACGGACTCCTCCACATTTATTGTGAAACCTTGACATGGGGGGTTAGTATCTCCAACTGACAAGCACCTTTTAAGAGAGCCACGATCAGGAATATAATATTCAAAAGCGCCTGATTATTAAAACCTGACGGACCTCATCGTATAGGGCTAGACAGTTCGATGTACGTGCACTGCTAATTGATAGTGTTCTGCGTGAAATAATACGATGCTGTATTCCACCGGTAAGCCTGTCTGGTCGGTAGACACACGTATCACGTGCATGATGGGGGCTCCTTTTTGCAAGCCCAATAATATAGCATCTTCTGCTGTGGCAGCGCCTGCCGAAATTAAATCCAACGCATCCTGTGGATGGGCATTGTAAAGTTTTTCCAGGGTTAAATACGTCGAACGATTATTCAAATCAAGTGTGGCCATTTCGGGGAACCGGTCATAAGGAAAGTAGATATCTTCAATAGCCAAAGGGAGATCCCTGACGAAACGCAGGCTGCGCACATGGACCACCCTGGCGGTTGGGGGTATCCGTAGGCCCTTTCGGATCTCTTCGGCGGCGATAACGATTTCCTGTACCAATATTTTATTGGATGGTTCCAGGCCGTCCTGAGTCATACTTTCCGTCAGGCTGAAAAGCGGTCCATCGACCGTATGGGTTCGCTTGCTGGCGGGTAAAACAAAAGTGCCCTTGGCGCGTTGACGTATCAGCAATCCATCACTGACCAGCTCCCGATAGGCGCGGTGAATAACAAGGCGGCTGATCCCTAATTGGTCGCTCAGACTGAACTCGCTTGGCAGCATGTCGCCCGACTTTAATTCGCCCGCCAGGATCAAAGTTTTTATCGCCTCTTTGACCTGATGGTAATAGGGGATCGCCGACCCTTTGTCAACGCTTATATTTAGCGGTACTAATCCACCTGATTTAAAAGTGGTTTGATCGTCCATCCTTCTCCTTACTCTATTGGATAATAACAATAAGCAACTGGTACCCGGTTGATTAACTTTAGGTAGGAAATCTCCTCACACATCGAATTCGGTTGGAATTTTGGTGGCGCAAGTGATGAATTCAGTTGTAACTTTGGGGTTACGTTGGATTTGGGCTATGTTTCCGCGCACTTTGAGTTTGCCGGAGAACATCCCCTGCACTGCATCGAGCTTGCCCTCGATCACCTTGCGCCAGATGTTATATGGGGCGCTAAGGGTATACATTGCTTTTTTCTCCTCAAGGCTGCCTACCTGCATGGCGCTGGGACTCTTGCCGTGTTGGAAATCGATATACAAGTAGGCAGTCTGCTGGAAAGCGGAGTCAGGCTGGACAACAAAAAGAAAATCTCCCTCCCAATTGGCCGCAGCTTTGGCGTAAGACTCGCTGGCATTAAGCTGGGAGCTTAAGGCTTTGATCCATTCATCGGAGGGAAATTTAATCGCCATTGTTATTACTCCGTAGGTAAATAATACTAAGATAATCTAATCTAATTCATACCAAGCTTCGATATAAGATTTTATACCTTGCTTCAGAACCTCTCTACCATCAGCTGTAGCGCCCATTCCGTACAAGAAACCGGATTTTGGCGTTTCATAAGGCGGATCTTTAGCAAAATTGACGGCATCGCCCAGGTCTTTGACAAATTTCTCGGCTACACCAGGTAAGGTTTGGCGTAATGTCAGGCAAAAGTGAAAACCTGGCGGGTTTTGGCAACCGTTCATCCGCCAACCTTTGGATGCCAGGTAATCATTAACAAAGTATGGATCGACGACGTCCGAGGTTAAGCTGATCAGAAAAGTAGGGTGTTTTCCCATAATGCGCAGCTCAGGGATTTTGGCAATACCTGCCCGGATCGTATCGGAAGCGGTCATGATCGCCTTTGCCGCATTAAGGTAGCCTTCCTCACCCATACTGAGCATGGAGGCCCATGTCGCAGCGGTCAAACCACCTGACCGGCTGCCCTGGACAGTGGGAGATGCATAAATGCCGCCTGACCAATCTTCCTGCGCATAAATCATATAACGCCGAAGATCTTTATTTCTAAATATCAGTGCAGAGGTCCCTTTCAGGCCGTATCCATATTTGTGCGTATCGCACGACATGGATGTCACACCCGGCAGTCTGAAATCGAAAGGCGGCACGTCATAGCCCAGTTTTTCGATCCAGGGAAGTAAGAAGCCGCCCAGGCAGCCATCCACATGCAAGCCAATTTTATGTTCCAGGGCAAGATCGGAAAGTTTGCCAATCGGGTCGACAACGCCATGCGGATATGTGCCCGCTGTTCCGGCCAGAGCGACCGTATTCTTGTTAATATATGGACGCATTGCTTCTACGTCCACCTCGAAATCTGCATTAACGGGTACACGGATGACTTTCATATCCATGTAGTGCGCAGCCTTCAGAAACGCGGGATGAATTGTATCAGGCGCAATGACTTCCGGCTCCTTGATTCCCTTTTTGTCCCTTCCCCATTCCCGGTAGACATACATGGCGTTATAGATGCTTTCTGTTCCTCCCGATGTTATAACACCACAGGCTTCGTCATCTGGATTGAATTTCGTCACCTCGTCGCCGTTAAGCATTTTCGCAACCATCGAAACGATCTCAGCTTCGAATTTTGTACCGCTAGGGCACATATCGCGCTGTAGCAGGTTGACATAGGAGTAAGAGCTAAAGACTTTATTCAGGAAAGCATAATGGTCTTTTCCGCCGTGGTACATCGTTCCTGAAACCAGGCCCGTCTCCCACTTCTTGTCCTCTTCCTGTGACATGAATTGGATTTCTTTCAAGATTTCTTCATGATCGACTCCTTTACAAGGCAGCTGTGTAAAAGTCTCGAAACGACCTTTGTAAGGATGCATATCGCCGAAGAGATCCATGGAACCCTGTTCGTCAGACATTTTTTCTCCTTTTCGCTATTACGATTTATTCAAAGCATGCGTGATCGGCTGGAGGTTTTTAAACCCCGCCTGGAATTGTTTGAACATGCTCTCGTAAACCGCACGGTTTTTCTCCTGCGGCTCGAAGATGCGGCTGAACTTGATACGCTTTGGAATATCTTCCAAATTAACCAATCCCAGGTGATTGAAGGCCAGGAAGGCAACGCCGATAATATTGTTGTTGCGCGGCTCGGCCTGCCGGTGCATGGGAATGCCGACGACATCTGCCATGATCTGCGCCCAAACGTCCGAAATAGCGCCGCCGCCGGTCAGGCGCCAGAACTCGAATTTACGGCCGATCAGTTTTTCAACCGGATCGCGTAGCCAGCGCCAGTTCATGGCGATGCCTTCGAAGACTGCACGGGTCATATGGGCCCGGTTGGATTTATTGGAAAGGTTAACAAAAGCACCCCGGGCAGTCGGGTCTTCGGATGGGGAGTATGACCCGTTTAACCAGGGCAGGAAAAGCACTCCTTCACTGCCGGCAGGAACCTCAGCCGCGATCTGGCTGGCGCACGCGTAGATATCCTGGTTATGATCGCCATTCGAAAAAGCATCTGAGTGATAGACAAAATTCTTCAAATAACTATCCAATACTTTGCCAGTATTTCCCAGGTCGCCCTGGAACAAGTAACGATCTTTCAACGCGCTGGGCATTGTTGTGATCAAATGGAAGACGTCCGTCTTCTTGAAGGGGACGTGCATCGCCAGGTGGCCTGATGTGCCCATCACTGCAGTAGCATCAAAATCGAATATTGCCCCTGCGCCGATGGCGGAAGTGCTGTTGTCGTTAGCCCCCATGACGACTGAAGTGCGCGGAGATAGGCCCCATTCGGCAGCGACAGATGGTAAAACCGGGCCTAAATTGCTATCAAGAGGGGATATATCGGGCAGCTTCGCTTTATCAATTCCACTCATCTTGAGCAACCAGGGATCATAATCATCCTGATCCAGTTTGCGATTATCGGTCATAAGATATGCAAAGACCGAGTTCTGCGTGGCTGCAAATTTCCCCGTCAGGCGCAGGTTTATAAAATCGAGGGGTTCAAGGAATTTGTAAGTCCGTTGATAGATGTCTGGCCGTTCATTCTTAATGAACAGGATGTGGCCCATCGAATCCACACCGCTGAGAGTTGGAGGCCCACCAGCTAGATTAATACACTTGATTAATTTAAACAGTTGGTAACCTGCGACATTTGGGAATCCTTTTGTTATTTGGCGATTGTACGGCGCGCCGCGTGTATCCAACCAGGAGAGTGCGTTCATAAGGGCATCGCCATGCTCATCAACGGCGACGATGACCGACCATTGGCTGGTAACCGATACGGCAACGATTTCGCTC
>CAZPCR010000045.1:0-12317 GCA_964585035.1 uncultured Anaerolineaceae bacterium | reverse complement strand
GCTGATCGTGAACATCTTGAAGCTTTTATGAACACGCTGGCAGAAGCGGTGCCTGGCGATTAGTTTATGTGACCGAGTAGCCATCGCTCACAGACCATCGCCAGAACAGACCAGGAACAGGGAGGCTACTGGTTTGATGATTTGAAATTTGGAGGTGGCTTATGAGTACTAGTATTGAACTCCCTGCCAGTATTGTGATTCGTGACCTGGCTCAGAAGGTCGAAAAAAGCCCAATCGAAATAATCAAGAAACTCATGGCGAACGGCGTGATGGCTACCATCAATCAGGCCGTTGACTTCGATACTGCCGCCGTTGTTGTAGCCGAGTATGGCTTTGAGGCGGTTGCCGAAGCCCAATTGGAAGTCAAGAAAGAAGAGACCGGTGAAGTCCCGCTTTGGCGGCGGCTGATCGCGGACGAGGATGTAAGCAAGTTATCGGTGCGTCCTCCAGTGGTGACTATTCTAGGTCATGTTGACCATGGAAAAACCTCCCTGCTCGATGCGGTCCGTCAGACGGATGTTGCTGCGGGTGAGGCGGGGGGGATTACACAACATATCGGTGCTTATCAAGTCGAGAAAAAAGGACGCACGATCACATTCCTGGATACGCCCGGGCATGCAGCGTTCACAGCCATGCGAGCACGCGGTGCCCAAGGTGCAGATATTGTGATCCTGGTCGTTGCCGCGGACGATGGCGTAATGCCGCAAACCAGGGAGGCCATTGCGCACGCAAAAGCTGCGCGGGTGCCGATCATTGTGGCGATGAACAAGATCGATAAACCAAACTCCAATCCTGAACGAGTCAAGCAGCAACTTGCCGAACTTGAACTTGTGCCGGACGAATGGGGTGGTAACACCATGGTGGTCCCTGTTTCTGCAAAATTAAAGCAAGGCATCGACGATCTTCTGGAAGGTATTTTACTTGTAGCCGACAATGCCGATATCCGTGCCAACCCGGCCGGTAAGGTGACAGGTACTGTGATCGAAGCCGAAGTCGATAAATCCAAGGGGACGATTGCCACGCTATTAGTCCAGAACGGAACTCTGTCTGCGGGCGACATCGTCGTAGCGGGTAAGTCTTTTGGCCGCATGAAAGCTATCACCGATTACAAAGGGAAACCGGTGCAAAAAGCCGGACCATCTACACCGGTGGCCGTGATGGGATTGAACGAGGTCCCATCTGCCGGCGATGTGTTTCAGGTGGTTGCGTCTGAAAAAGAAGCACGGGCTATCGTAGCCGAGCGCGTGGAGGCAAATAAATCAAAGGCCCAGGCTAAAAAGACAGTTTCCCTTGAGGACCTTTTTGCCAGCGTTCAAGCCGGTGAAGCCAAGGCTTTGAGTCTGATCGTAAAGGCCGATGTGCAAGGCTCGCTCGAACCAATCCTGGGGGAGCTCGAAAAACTAGGGAAGGGTGAGATCGGCATCAACATTCTTTATGCGGAAACCGGTAATATCGGTGAGAATGATGTCATGCTGGCCTCTGCCTCCAAGGCGATTATTGTCGGCTTCAATGTACAGGCTGACGTCTCAGCCCGCCGTTTAGCGGAGGCTGAGGGCATTTCCATTCGCTTATACGACATTATCTATCGTATGACAGAAGATATCGAAAAGGCTCTGAAGGGAATGCTCGAGCCGACAGTTGTTGAGAAGGTTATCGGCCGCGCCCAGGTGCTGGCAGTTTTTTCAGCATCCAAACTTGGGCGGGTGGCAGGTTGTCGCGTTGTGGACGGCGAGCTTCGTCGTAACTCGAAGGTGCGTTTATATCGAGGTACCGATCTTGTATATGAAGGTGAAATGGCATCGCTCAGGCATGAAAAAGAAGATGTTCGTGAGATCCGTACCGGCTATGAGTGCGGCGTGGGCCTCAAGAATTTCAACGATATTCAGGTTAATGACCTTTTGATCTGTTACATACTCGAATCAAATGGATAAAGAGCCTTAGGGACACTCCTTAATGGACTACTTTTCCCTCCTTATAGAAAATATATGCCCTCAGAAGCGCGCCTTCAACGCATAGCGGACCGTATCCGCCAGGAGCTCGCAGATATGCTGCTCCGCGAACTGAGTGACCCGCGCCTGAAACAAATTTACTTGACCGACGTTAAAGTAGATAAGGAATTGTCGTATGCCGATATTTTCGTTTCGGCGGTCGAAGGACCTGTGCGCTCAGATGAAATTCTGACGGGACTTGAATCGGCCAGCGGTTTCATTCGCCGAATATTGGCCGGGCGCATTGAGCTTCGTGTTTTTCCCCGCCTGCGTTTTCACTGGGATCCAACGCCGGAGAATGCAGACCGGATCGAAAAAGTCCTGGCGGAACTTCGTAACAAAAATAAACCCGGTAAGAAAAACATCAAATCGTAATAAATAGTATATATTGCGCATTGTAATGAACGATCAGGAGGATTAACTTTTCAGCATGGATAGCAATATCATTGGAGCGATCAAGTCCCGCCTTGAAACCGGGGAGAGAATTCTCATCGCCTCTCACGTCCGTCCGGATGGTGATGCAGTGGGTTCCCTGTTGGGGATAGGTCTGGCACTTCAAAATGCGGGCAGGAATGTGCAAATGGTGCTGGCCGATGGCGTCTCCTCGTCTTTCAGACACCTGGAAGGCTCAGAAAAGATAAAGACTAAAATCGAAGGAACGTTCGACACATTTATCACCGTGGACTGTGCGGATTTCAAACGCACGGGCAAGCCTTTTGAAGCGCTTGGTTCCCCTGACATTAATATAGACCATCACGTCACCAACGAAAAATTTGGGAAACTGAATTTGATCGAAGGGTCGGAAGTTGCAACCTCGGCCATCCTGACAAATTACCTGCCCATTTGGGGCTATCCGATTACAAAGCCAATGGCCGCCGCATTGCTTACAGGTATTATTACTGATACACTCGGTTTCCGCACATCCAACGTCACGCCTGAAGCCTTGCGTCAGGTTGCGACCCTGATGGAAACCGGTGTTGATATGCCCGATCTTTATATGCGCGGACTTGTGAGGCGCTCTTTTGAATCCGCACGTTACTGGGGTGGCGGCCTTTCCAAATTGGAACGAAAAGATGGAATAGTCGTTGGAACGTTGACCGTCGAAGACCGCAAAGCTGCAGGTTACTCCGGTAATGATGACGCCGACCTGATCAATATCATTTCTGCGATAGATGGCTTTAAAGTGGGTATGATCTTTGTCGAGCAGCCAAAAGGCCGGGTTAAAATTTCATGGCGGGCTCTGGCGCCCGGTTTCGATGTTTCCCAGGTGGCCCAACAATTTGGCGGTGGCGGCCATGCAGCTGCAGCCGGGGCCGACGTGGAAGGCGCCCTGGAAGACATCAAGAAAATTGTTATTAACCGTACTAAGGAAATGCTAAGACTGTAAGTCTATAATAGGGCAGAATATTGTCCGAATTTACTACTGTCGGAAAAGACGTAGGAGGAAAAAAATGGATAGTCAGGAAGTAAAGAATGCCATTTCTGGTGTTCTGGTTGTAGATAAACCCGTAGGGATGACGTCGCATGATGTTGTGCAGGCGATCCGCACCGGGACAGGATTGCGCCGCGCTGGACACACCGGAACGCTTGACCCGCGCGCCTCAGGTGTACTCGTAATTCTGGTAGGCCCAGCCGTTAGGTTGAGTGAATTCGTCTCGGCTTCCGACAAGCGTTACCAGGCAATCATCCGGCTGGGATCGACCACCGATACATTCGATGCAGACGGAAAATTTACAAATTCAGATGAACCCGTTAATGTTACCGAAGAACAGTTTGAAAAAGTGCTAAATACCTTTATCGGTGAGATCGAACAGACGCCACCCCCTTATTCCGCCGTAAAGGTGCAGGGTCGCAAAGCTTATGAAATGGCGCGTGAAGGTGAGGAAGTGGAGCTGGCTCCGCGTAAAATAACCGTTCATCACCTGGAAGTCCTGGAATGGGCACCGCCAGAAGTGGTGATCGATGTGCACTGCTCGTCCGGGACTTATGTCAGATCGCTGGCGAACGACCTTGGCACGGTGTTGGGCTGCGGCGCGTATCTAGTCGGCCTGCGCCGCACGAAAAGCGGGCGCTTCTCCCTGCGCGATGCAACACCTTTGAGGAAACTCCAGGAAGCCTTCCACGCCGGTAACTGGTACCAGTATCTTATCCCGGCTGCCGAGGCATTGGCGGAATGGCCTGCCATCGAGCTCAGCCCGGACGAAGTGGAAGACGTACGTCACGGACATCGCGTTAAGGCTGCTGCAGATGCCAAACCAGGTATGGTGCGCGGGGTGAGCACACAGGGTGAGTTGGTGGCGTTGATGGACTTTGTCACGGGCGAGACCGGCGATCCGGAATGGCAGCCTAAGAAAGTATTTTTCTCATAACGGAAAACCAAAAACGAAGGGTACAAAGAGGCACACCGTTTATTCTTTAAGCCCCTGTGCCTTTTGCGTTTAAATGATCCACGCTGAATCAATTGACCAACTCGATCTTCAAAAAAGCTGGCTGACGATTGGCATCTTCGACGGAGTACATCGCGGCCACCAGCAGATCATTCGAAAATTGACGGCAGGCGCGCATGAAATGAATGCGCCTGCTGTTGTATTAACTTTCTGGCCGCACCCGGCGACGGTGCTGGGGAATAGCGTCGTCAAATGTCTGACGACGCCTGATGAACGGGCCAAGCTGTTGTTCGATCTCGGCGTAGACGTGGTGATCACACAAACCTTCGACCGCGAGGTAGCGAATACATCAGCACATGATTTTGCGGCTCGGTTGAAACAGCATCTCGGCATGCAGCGGATTCTCATGGGATATGATTTTGCCCTGGGTAAAGGCCGTGAAGGCGATGCTGCGCGTCTAACCGTGATTGGTCAGGAGTTGGGTTACACCGTTGAAGTCGTCCCGGCGGTAAGCGATGAAAGCGGAGTGATCTCATCCACGGAAATTCGCAAACTGGTGGGAGTGGGCGACGTAGCCGAAGCGGCCAGGCTGCTTGGGCATCTGTACAGCGTCCATGGAACGGTTATTCATGGCGATGGGCGCGGACGGTCGATCGGCATTCCCACGGCAAATATCGATTACTCCAGGGATAAGGTCATTCCCCCCAATGGCATCTATGCCTGCTGGATACCGTTGGGGACTGAGAAATACCGCGCCATGACGAACATTGGTATTAACCCCACTTTTACGCCGGATAAACAATGGCCTAATGTGGAAGCACACCTGCTTGATTTTGACAACAATCTATATGACCAGGACCTCAAAGTTGAATTTGTCGAACGGCTCCGGGATGAGATCAGATATTCATCCGTGGATGCGCTGGTTTCGCAGATCCATATAGACATCAAGAAGGGTAGAGAAATATTGTCGGCTGAATAGCGTGTCTTTTTGTAAGACGGGGGTGTTTAAATAACAAATTTAAATCTTTAATTCTAATTTATTATGGATGGAGGAGAACATGCCACAGGCAGGGATTCACGGAATAGTCGGTGTAACTTTTCGGAAGTGGATGCCCAGAAAGGAATGGTTACTTCTTGGCGTTGTTCTGGGAAATCTATTTCCCGACCTGGATAATATCGCGGTCGCCATAGCAACCGTTACAAAAGGATCAACCGAAGGATTACATCGGACTTTTACACACAGCCTTTTTACCGTCATCGCTCTGGTAGTCTTGTTTTATCTTGCTTCATTATTTGCCAAGGATCCGAAGTGGGAAAATTTTGGCATCGGTTTCGGCGCCGGTATGCTAATGCATATTATTCTCGATCTTTTCCTGTGGTTCAACGGCGTGGAATTGTTCTGGCCCATGAAGTTTGAATTGAATTTCTGGAGCTGGTTTACAATGCCCGGCTGGCTCGACATAATTCTGAAGACCGGAGAATTCCTAGCCTTTGGCTCGTTCTTCCTGGTGCTTGTCGCACTTGGAAAAAAACAAAGGACAGATGAAGCGTATTTGCCAAAACTGCGCATCTATGCCTACATCCAATTTGCACTGTTTGCGCTCTTATCAGTTATGGGATTTGCTATGGAAAAGGGATTCACCACAATCTATGGGGAGTTATACCTGTTGTCCCTGTTCTTCGCCATAGCTATTACGTTTCGAATGCGTAAGTCTATTGAGACTGTATAATTTCCATATATTCTTTGTCCATACTTTCGATTATCTATCGGGCGGCCGTTTGGCTGCCCTTTTCGATATAATACCATCGAGCAACTCAGAAGGAGGCTACATGTCCGACCGCCAAATTTACCTGCTTTCACCCAAAGAACTCAGCCCCGAAACTATCGCCGTAGCGTTTGCCAAAACGTCGCGCTCGCCCGAATCGTTTCTCGAGATAGCAAGGGGATTGACCGAAGAAAAATCGGCGAAGTTCCACGAGAAGTGGGTTGTAGGGTACGGTCATGCTTCGGTGGCCGAACACGCGGTTTTGCATATTGCCTTCGAGAACGTATCCCGACTGGCGATCGAGAGCATCGAATCCAACCGGCTGGCTTCCTACACTGAAAAGTCCACGCGCTATCAAAAATGGGGATCCGATAATTTTTATGTGCCAGGTGAACTGGTCGGGCACCCTCTATGCGAAGAATATATCGCCACTTGCCATAACCTGTTTACTGCGTATCATGAATCGCTCGACCCGGTATGGAAGATTGTCCTCGAGCGGGCGGAGCGCCGGGAGAACGAGACCGATGAGGCCTTGGACCGCCGACTACGTTCACAGTACGTGGACGTATGCCGCTTCCTACTGCCGGCTGCTTCACTTGCCAATGTGGGGATGACGGCCAATGCGCGGGTCCTCGAGAACGTGATCCGTAAGATGCTTTCGCACGGGCTGGCTGAGGTGCGCGAGATCGGAGAAGAGGTGAAAGCTGTGGCGAAGGGCGAGATCCCAACGTTGGTTAAATATGCGGACGCCGCGCCTTACCTGGTTGAAACTAGCACGGATTTGAGAAACTGGGATCAGGAAACCGGAAATCACAAAACAGACGATTGGTGCAGATTGATCGACTACGACAAAGATGGCGAGACCAAGATCCTGGCGGCGGCACTTTACCGGTTCGGGGATATGTCATTCGAGGATGCGCTGGTATGCGTCAGGTCACTCGATGAAGAGAAATTAACGGCCTTGGCCGAATCTTTGCTTGGACGCCTCGGTGAGCACGACATGCCTCTGCGCGAGCTGGAATACGCTACGTTTACATTCGACCTGCTTATGGACCAGGGCGCGTATGCGGAGTTTAAACGTCACCGCATGATGACACAGACACCGCAGAGCCTGACGACCCAACTGGGATATGCAACCCCGCGTCTTATCACAGAGGCCGGTTTTGGGGACAAGTATGATGCGGTCATGAACAGCGCAGCCAAGCTCTATGCCAGGTTATGTGAATTTAATCCGCAGGTGGCACAGTATGTTGTCCCCAACGGTTACAACCGCCGGGTGCTGGCGCAGTTCAATCTACGAGAGGCTTACGCTTTTTGCCAGCTGCGCTCGGCGCGCAATGCACATTTTTCGATCCGCCGGATCGCAGAGCGGATGTATGAAGAGCTACGAGGTGTTCATCCGCTCCTGACAAAATACATGCACCTGCCGGATGAGACATGGCAAGACGTGGAAGACAAATATTTTGTGAATTAAAATTTTGCAATTGTCGGGGATGCCAAATGATCACCTAGCAATCGCAAATACATTTTTTCGTATGCATTACGCCGGGCAGTGAGTGATTATTAATCTTCTTCTTTTTTCTTGATCCCGAATATATCGTCAATACGCTGCATGATCTCGGGCGTGATCCTGGGAGCAACTTCACCCGCCTTCAGGTTCTCATCCACCTGCTCCACGCGGCTGGCGCCGGTAATGACAGTGCTGACGTAAGGGTTCTTAAGAATCCAAGCAATGGATAATTGTGAAAGCGTGCAGCCGAGCTCTTTTGCGATCGGTTCGAGGGCTCGGACCTTGGCAAGTTTATCCTGATCTGTCATATCTCTGGTGAGCCAATCATAGCCATTAAGCGTGGGGCGGCTACCCTTGGGAATGCCGCTGCCGTATTTACCAGAAAGCAAACCGGAAGCGAGCGGGCTAAAGGTGGTGGAACCATAACCATAATCTTTATAGAAGCGAATGTAATCATTATCAAAACGGCCGCGTAAGAACAGGTTGTATTCCGGCTGTTCGGTAACGGGTTTGTGAAGGTGATGTCTTTCGGCTACCTCTATCGCCGCAACGATCTCGGAGGCCGCCCATTCCGACGTCCCCCAGTAGAGCGCTTTGCCCCATTCGATAATGTTGTGCATAGCCCAGACCGTCTCTTCGATGGGCGTTTCGGGGTCGGGGCGATGACAGTAGATCAAGTCCACGTAATCCATCTGGAGCCGTTGAAGGGAGCCATTGATGCCCTCAATCAGGCGTTTACGGTTGAGGGTGTTTTTCTCGTTAATGGCTTTGTTTATTCCCCAGAAGAACTTGGTTGAGATCAAATAACTGCCGCGACGCCAGCCCAGCTTCTTGAGGGCTGCCCCCATTATTTCTTCCGCGTTGCCTCTCTCGTACATTTCGGCGTTATCGAAAAAATTGACGCCAGCATCATAGGCTGCAGACATGCAGTCGATACCAGCTTTCATGTCGATCTGAGTGCCAAATGTAACCCACGAACCCAATGAAAGCTCACTAACGCGCAGGCCAGTGCGGCCAAGATGACGGTATTCCATAAAATCTCCTATGTTGTTGGTATCCAAATGCGAGCACCTATCTCGCCTGATGCCTATCCCCGCCCCCAGGGGATCTTTGCGCTGTTGAGGGATTATAACTCCCGTCCAGTATAATTATTTCCATGCAAAGGATCGTTCTTATATGCATTTTATTATTGAGCGCCTGTGCTCCTAATAGCACCGGCGGCACTCCGATCGTAAAAAGTTTGCAGCGTTATCTCACCGTCACACCCAGTACGACGCCGGAAAAACCTGAAGGGCTGGTGGTTTCGGTGAAGACTCCGATCCCATCACCCACTCCATTCATCTATACTGTGAAAGTCGGCGATACGATGGGCCAGATCGCGGAGAAGTTCAACGTGGCGCTCGACGTGCTGCAAGCCGCCAACCCGGACGTCGACCCGAACGGTATGGCCGTGGGGCAGAAGCTCAAGATCCCGAGCAGCCCGCAGAACCTGACAGGAGAGGCGACGCCGACGCCTGTGTCATTCCCGGTCGAGCAGATCGCCTGCCATCCAACCGTGGACCACGGAATGTGGTGCTTCGTACTAGTCCACAACGATTCGCCTGAAATCGTGGAAGATATGAGCGCCCAGGTGACACTTTTGGATACGAAAGGGCAATCGCTTGCCAGCCAAACGGCTTTCCTGCCGCTTGATATACTACCGCCGAACGAGTCGCTGCCGCTGAGCATATACTTTGCACCCGACATACCGCTAAATGCGAAGCCGCAGGTGCAGATCCTGACCGCTATCCGCCTGGTGCCCGGGGATGCGCGCTATCTGCCTGCCACGACAAGGAACACGCTGGTGCAAGTGGATTGGTCGGGTCTTAGCGCGCAAGTGAGCGGACAGGTCTTTTTGCCTGCCAGCGCGCAGCCGGCGCGTACGGTGTGGGTGGCCGCGGTGGCTTATGATGGAAGAGGAAATATCGCGGGCCTGCGAAGGTGGGAGTCTGCGACCAGCATTCAGCCGGGTGGAAGCTTGCCGTTCTCGTTCGTGGTTTCGAGCGTCGCAGGTAAGATTGAGAGGGTGGATTTTGCTGTGGAAGCCAGACCTTAAATTGGTGGGAATTTACCAGAGATGAACGGAGATAGACGGAGTTATTTTCGAATTTAGGATGTGGTTTCAGTACTCTCTCCGGTCGCCTTCGGCTTACTAAACCGCCGGGTTTCGATACGCTCTTCGTTAGGAACGCTCAGAGCTACTCAACCACCGACCCCAAAAAAACTGTGTCGATAATGCTCATGGCCAGCGATTGTATTTTTGCAGCTTTGTCATGAACTCTTCTCCTTTTTTTCTTCTTTCCGCTTCTGCATGGAAAGAATGAAGCCGAGGGCAAGCACGCCTACAACGAGCCCTAGCGCGCAGCAGGTGAAGAGCAGCGTGAGGGTCAGTGAAAGCGGCGGGCCGCCCGTGGGGCCGTCGGTAGAAACGGGGGTTGGAGAATTGGATGTAGTGGGTGTGATGGTCGACTGACCGACCGGGACCGGAACTAGATTCGCAGGCTCAAGCTTGGAGGCGAAAGCTCTACCAGCCATAGAAAAGAACAGAGCCAGTGCGAGAAAGATCAAAGTCAGGAAAAGAAGCGTTCTTTGCAATGTATGCTCCTGTCTTGCAGGAAAGAAATATAATATGGACTCTTTTTTATATCTAGAGAAACTTAAATACCCAATTCGTTGAATTATTGATCTGTCAGATAGAAAAAGTCACGTGGATAAGGCAATAGATATAAATGAGGGTTATTGATCATCTCATTCACCAATCGCTCACCCGTAAACCGAAAACCCTGCGAGGTGCTAGAACTGTCCGTTGGCTGATATGTATCGAAGTGCGCATAGTATTGATTGATATCCAATTGCATGGCCATATAAGCGCCTGCTTTTTGTAAAGCTTCGGCCAGGGTCGCGACGGAGGTGCCATTTCCAACAGCGTAGATCAAGTAACGGCCATCCTGTGTGATCCCTAACCCGGTCCGCCAGGTTATATCTGAATTGTTTGTGTAGCCCCAGGCCGTACGGTTGTCGAGATAGAGACCCGGATTGATCTTGCCAGCTTCAATCAACGGGGGACAGTTTTGTCGAAATGCGACCAAATCGGGAGTCTGATTTATTTCCGCCCCCCAAACGCCGATCTGGACCCGGCCATCATGGTAGAGTGCCACTGTCGCTAGCCCGTCCTGCGGGGGAAGCAGAGTGATCCCGCTAACCATCATCCCGTAATGGCCATGAACTCTTTTGAAGCCGCCATTGAAGGCCGCGACCAGATGGTTTTGATCCCCAGGTGCGACCATACCCATGTCTGGAAGAACCTTGACGATCTGCGACGGGTGACCTGGTTCCTCATACCCTGGCATGATATGCAGATGGAGTTTGAAAAGATCGATACGCACTAATGCAATGGCGGTGTACGAACGTTGTGGATCCAACTTCAGCAATACGCGTGCCATAGCCGGATATCCATTCACATCGGGGCCATAAGCTTGCCAGCCGATAAGAGGCGCATCTGAAATGACATTAATGGTCCCTTCTGGAGTATTCTGAATCGCCTGTATGCTTGAAGGGAGTGGCGTAGTCTGATCATTTGTGGCCGGTTGGGCGGCTGGGGCAAGAGTCGGTTCTATCTGACTTTGCGACTGGCTCGATAAGGCAATTTGCGAATATCCTCCATTTATTTGAGCGCGGATTTGGTTGAATTTATCCTGTAATTGAAAAGATTTACTTTCCAGAATGGCGACCGGTCCCGGACCAACGACTGAGCGGAGCATATCCGCGCCGTCTGCACCCGCGGAGGGAGAGATGATCGGTACGACGGTGAGGGTTATGAGCAGCGAACCCAGGATCGTCAACAAAATAGTGAGAATGACGCCCCACCCACCGCCTGATAAACGCCCCTGTTTTAGATTCTTGTTTCTGCGGGACATTGATTGCGATCGAGACATCGAAATCGATCTTTCTGCAAGTAAAGCCCATGGCTCCGAACGAAAAGGGGTGAACCTGCAATGCGTACTGCATTTTACCTTCTATGTATGAATCTGACGTGATAGCTTTCAGTCACTCAGATGAGCCATTTGCAGCCCTTTGACTTTCAAGTTGGCGATGCAGAAAAGCAGCAAATATTTGCTATAATCCAGAATGGAAGTGAAGTAGATACAGGTGATAACATTTTTACCCGGTACCTTTTATTTGTAGCAAGGAGTTGAACATGACCACTTTCAGCAAGCCAACGAAGCAGGAATTGAAGGGGCGCCTGACTGCCATGCAGTATAACGTTACACAGGAGGAGGGGACAGAACCTCCGTTCAGCAATGAGTATTGGGACAATAAGCATGACGGCATCTATGTGGATGTAGTATCCGGAGAGCCATTGTTCAGCTCGCTGGACAAGTATGACTCCCGGACCGGTTGGCCGAGCTTTACCAAACCACTGGAGCCGGAAAACGTGGTGAACCATACCGATTTCAAACTGATCCTGCCGCGTACGGAAGTCCGCTCGAAGAATGCCGGTTCGCATTTGGGGCATGTGTTCAACGACGGCCCGGCGCCAACAGGGCTGAGGTACTGCATGAATTCGGCGGCGCTGCGCTTCATCAGGGCGGAGGACCTGGAAAAAGAAGGCCTGGGACAATATTCG
>CAZPCR010000044.1:0-12394 GCA_964585035.1 uncultured Anaerolineaceae bacterium | reverse complement strand
CTACGGCTCAACCCCCCCTTTCAGTCCAGGCTCCGATTAACCCCGCGGCGGAACAGGACGCATTCACATCCCTGTACCAGAAGGCAAGTCCAGGCGTTGTTGCCATCCAGGTGACCACCTCGCAAGGCGGGGCGCTTGGCTCAGGCTTTGTATACGATAGCGACGGCCACATCATAACGAACTATCATGTTGTGGATGGGGCAAACGCCAACCAGGTGGAAGTGGACTTTATGTCCGGTTTTAAGACCTATGGCACGGTTGTCGGCACCGACCTGGACTCCGACCTGGCGATCATAAAAGTAGATGCGCCCGCTTCTGAACTGCACCCGCTCACACTTGGAGATTCAGGCGCTCTGCAGGTAGGCCAGACCGCGGTCGCGATCGGTAACCCGTTCGGCCTCGACGGGACGATGACCGTCGGCGTGGTCTCCGCACTGGGCCGCACATCCGACTCTGAACATACAGCCGCAGGTGGCACCCAGCCCTTCACAGCCGGCGACTTGATCCAAACCGATGCGGCCATCAACCCCGGCAACTCCGGCGGTCCGCTGTTTAACTTGAGTGGTGAGGTGATTGGCATCACTCGTGAAATTATCACGAACAATACCACTTCGACCGGCGAAGGCAGCAACTCCGGGATCGGCTTTGCCGTACCATCCAATATAATCAAACGCGTTACGCCCGTATTGATCAAGAGTGGAAAATATGATTATCCGTATCTGGGCTTTTCCTCACAGAACCAGCTTGGCCTCGATGAAATCAAGCTCCTGGGTCTCACGCAGGACACCGGCGCTTATGTGGTCTCGGTGACCAAAGGCGGCCCGGCGGACCTGGCAGGCATCAAAGCCGGTACCCAATCCACTAGCGTTCAAGGCCTTTATGCGGGCGGCGACCTGATCGTGGCAATCGACGGCAGGCAAGTACGCACCTTCGATGAGATGCTTGCTTACTTGATCGAGAACAAGTCACCGGGCGATACGGTCGTGATAACGGTGCTGCGTGGCACCCAGAAACAGGACATTACGGTCACGCTCGGCAAGCGACCTTCATAACCGGTAACTACTCACAGCTCTTGCATGAAGTACCCGAAAAAACGACATGTGCAGGGCATACGCCCTGCACATGTCGTTTTTTCGGTATTCTCTAGTCCCAAGCTGAAAGCGTGGGACGAAGAGGTGAGTAGATACAAAGACCGAACAAAAAGACCGCCATCTTGTAAGATGGCGGTCTTTTTGTTTAACCAAACCGTTCTTCTCTCCACACATCGGCCCGGTTATGATAACCGGCCTGTTCCCAAAAGCCGCGCCGGTCGCGCGACATGAATTCCAGCGAACGCAGCCATTTGGCACCCTTCCATAAATAGGGCGTCTCCAGGTCTTTCTGGGAGGGGATAAACCCCACCATGCCGCGCAAAGGATAACCGTGATCGGCGGTGATCGGCTCTCCGTTCAGGTGCGTGGCCAGCAGAAAATTATCCTGCAGGACGACTTCCAGCGGTAGGTTGACGGTAAACCCATATTCGGCATGCTGCATCAAATGCGTGGCGGAGGGTTTGATCTTGAAGAAGCCGCCATTGACCAGGGCCTTGACCGAGACACCTTCCCAGACCGTATCGAATTTGCTCCAGCGCGTCACACAATGGATATCCATTTGGACCTTGGTGCGCGGCAACTTGTTGAACTCGTCCCACGTCCAGGTCTTCTCTTCCTCCACCTCGCCCCATACGCGGAAATCCCAGGTGGCGGGGTTGAAACGCGGCACCGGCCCGTAATGCAATACCGGGAATTTCAACGTCAGTGATTGGCCGGGCGGCAGGCGCCCCTCGCTGCGCACGCGTTCTTCTTCTTTACGGCGGTCGGGTCCTTCGAAACCAAACATGGGCTTGCTCTCCTTGCTAAGATTATAAACTACAGCACAGGATGGACACCTTCTGCCATTTGTCTGTTACCCGTAAATTCTTACGGTTTTATTAATATTCCAGACTCTCGCCCGGATTCATAATCCTGACCTTCGTTTTGGTTTCAGCTTCCACTCTCTTTGACCAGGCAACTGCATCCTGTTTAATGACTTCCCAGGTATTATAGTGAATGGGAACAACCATTTTGGGTTGGATCAATTTGACAGCGCGCAGTGCATCATCCGGCCCCATGGTGAAGTTATCGCCGATCGGCAGGATTGCGAGATCAACGCCCTCTTCGCCGACCAACTTCATGTCACCGAACAGGCCGGTGTCCTGCGCCATGTAGATCTTCTTGCCGTCGTTGGTTGTCAGCAGGAAACCGCTCGGATTGCCTCCATCTTCTCCATCCGGAAACATGGATCCATGCAAGGCGAAGGTCAGTTTGAGATAACCGAAAGGATATTTGAAACCTCCGCCCAAATGCTGGGCGTGCACATTTTCGATACCGTGCTTCTCGAACCAGGTGCAGATCTCAAGGTTGCCGATCACTTCCGCATTCGTCCGTTTGGCGATCTCCACTGCATCCTCGACATGATCGTGGTGACCGTGGCTGATCAGGATATAGTCGGCTGGCACCTTATCGGGTTTAATGGATGCCGCCGGATTGCGTTTGAAGTATGGATCGACCAGGATATGAAACCCGTCTGTCTCCAATCCCAGTGTTGCATGCCCATACAAAGTAAATTTATTCGTCATAAGTTCCTCCGATTAGTCTTATTCCAAGTATAGGCAATAATATCGTGGGAGTCAAATTTACAACACCTTTTTCCCATTGGCGTATCCTGGGAATAAATCTATAATCTAGCCAACTTTCCCAAAGGGAGTAAACATGTCATCATCCAAACCAAGTTGGCGTGAACGGCTTAGTTATGCATTCGAAGAAACGCTCTCGCGCGGCCCCGGCGCGTTGATCGGCTGGCTGGCGCTGGCCACCATGTTCCTGATCGCACTGGGGACCGTGGCCGTGCTGCTGCTGCACGGCATACCGGATAATTCAAACCTCTTCGCTGTTTTCTGGAATATCATGTCACAGGCTCTGACGCCCAACCCGGTGGACGCGGGGAACCCACTGCAATATTTGATCGTGATGTTCGTTGTGACCATCGGCAGCCTGTTCATGGTCAGCATCCTGATCGGCATCCTGAGCAACGAGATCGAAGGCCGCGTCGATGCCCTGCGGCGCGGGCGTTCGCGTGTGCTGGAGAGCGACCATACCGTGATCCTTGGCTGGTCGCCGCAGGTCTTCACCATCATCTCCGAGCTGGTGATCGCAAATGAAAACAGGAAGCAGGGCGCAGCGATCGCGATCCTTGCTGAAAACGACAAGGTAGAAATGGAAGAGGAGATCCACAGCCGCTTCCCCAATACGAAGAACACCAAGATCATCTGCCGCTCGGGAAGCCCGATCGACCCGACCGAGATCGAGATCGTCAGCCCTCACACAGCGCGCTCGATCATCATTTTGCCGGAAGGCAAAGACCCCGATTCATACGTCATCAAATCGGTCCTGGCGCTCACCAACAATCCGAACCGCCGTACGGAACCGTATCATATCGTGACCCAGGTACGCGACCCGAAAAACATAGACGTACTGCACATGATCGGCCAGAAGGACCTGGTCCAGCCTGTGCTGACCAACGACCTGATCGCGCGCGTGGTGGCGCAGACCTCACGTCAATCCGGGCTTTCGGTTGTGTATACGGAACTGATGAATTTCAGCGGCGACGAGATCTATTTCAGCGAGGTCCCCGATTCACTGGTCGGCAAGACGTACAGCGATTCGCTCTTTGCCTATGAGGATTCAAGCGTGATGGGCCTGCATAAAGTGGACGGCACGATCCTGATCAATGCACCCATGGATACACCACTTCAGACCGGCGACCATCTCTTCGCCATATCCGAGGACGACGATACCGTCGTGCCTTCCGGCATGACGAATATTCCGGTCGATGAAACGGCCATCCGCTCCGGCAGGAGAGCGCGTAAGGCCGCACCTGAAAAGTGCCTGATGCTGGGTTGGAACCGCACTGGTGCAACGATCATTTGTGAGTTGGATAACTATGTGTCCAAAGGCTCACAGATCACGATCTTTTCAGACAGCCACGACATTACGAAACAGATCCACGACCAGTGCGGGCGGCTCGCCAACCAGAAAGTGAACGTACTCGTGGGCGAGACCACCGACCGCGACCTGCTCGAGACGCTCAACATTCCCGATTATGACCATGTGATCGTCCTTGCGAATGCCGGCCTGGAGCCCCAGGAAGCCGATGCCAAGACGCTCGTCACACTGCTCCATCTGCGCGATATCGCTTTACGCGATGAGACGCCCTTCTCCATCGTCAGCGAAATGCTCGACCTGCGCAACCGGGAACTGGCGGAGGTGGCGGGCGTGAACGATTTCATCGTCAGCGAACACCTGGTTAGCCTGATGATGTCTCAGCTTTCGGAGGACGCCGACCTGTTCACCATTTTCTCGGATATCTTCTCACCCGAAGGCTCGGAGATCTATCTCAAACCGGCCAGCGATTATATCGAGACCGGAAAGCCGGTCAATTTCTATACCGTGACGGAGGCCGCCCGTTGCCGCAGCGAGACGGCCATCGGTTATCGCATTATGGATGAATCGGGCGATGCGGAGAAATCGTACGGCGTGCATACCAACCCGAAGAAATCAGGAATGGTCACGTTTGAGCCTGAAGATAAGGTCATCGTGATCGCGGAGAATTAACCATGCAGCGGGGATAAACGGAGATGAACAGAGATTTCTTCGTTCACATCGTACCCGAAGGGAATCTCTGGTTGCTATAGGATATTTTTAAGTGAAATCAACACTTGCATCATTTTTCAAAAAGTTCAGCGCGCCTGAAATATTTGTCATCCTGGTGCTGATGATTTTGGGAGTAGTCTCATCCATCACTGTCCCGCTTAGCGCAGGATATGACGAAGAGACTCATTTCATCCGCGCCTGGGAGATGGCACATTACTATTTCATCCCCAACGAGCAGCTTGGCTCAACGCTTCCATTCCCCGCCATTTATTGGGAACTGTCCTATAGACGCCAGACGATCGTGCAGGCAGTCGAGCCGGGGTTTTGGAGCAAGTACAGCGGCCTGAGTATCGACTCGCACGATTATATGTACGCCAACGTCGAGACGCGTTCGGTTTATTCTCCCGCCCTGCTTTTACCTCAGGCGCTGGTGCTCCGATTTCTCGGTCTTGCATTGCGGTTTCCAGCATTGCCGGTTTATTATGCCGTCCGGTTCATCGGCTTGCTTTCCTATTTATTGCTAAGCTGGCTCGCGGTAAGGTTCATTCCTTATGGGAAATGGCTGCTGGCGATCCTGGTCGTCGCACCGATGGCCTTATTCCAGGCTTCCACTATCAGCGCCGACACCATCTCGAACGGCATCGGCTTTCTTTTCATAGGCTGCACGCTTGCGATTGCCAATAAAAAAGAGCTTGCCTGGAAGGAATGGGGCGCACTTATAATTTTGGTCGCCCTGCTCTTCCTGGCGAAGGTCAACCTGGTTTTCCTGGCCCTGATCCCTTTCCTATTAATAACCCCCTCGAAATTCAAGATGAAGTATGGCTATCTGTTATTGGGTTTCGTCACACTCGTTTTGTTTCTGATCGAGGTGGGCGGCTGGAACATTATTGCCTATTCAAAATTCACCCGCGCCCTGCAAGGCGCAGACCCCAGGCAGCAGGTTTTGTTCATCCTCTCCTCGCCCCTGTTGTTCATAAAAATCATTTCGCTGGATGTCTGGAATAATACCCTGGCTTATATGCAAGGCTGGGTGGGGGTATATGGATATGACTACTGGCCGGTTCCGGGGCTCACCTACCTTTTATATCCACTGGCCGTGATCGCAAGTCTCAGGCAGAACCCGACGCTCCCAACACCCAATAAAAGGACGCGGATCGTCCTGGCGGTATTGTTCGTGGTAGGCTATCTGCTTACGATCACATCGCTATATATTGCTTTTACACCGGTGAAAAGCCTGGTCGTGGCGGGCGTGCAAGGCCGCTACTTTACGCCGGTGATGCCATTGCTGTTACTGGCGCTGGTGGGTCTGCCCTTCGTGGAAAAAATCCATATACCGGCGGCAGTTCCCGTATCCCTGGTGTCGGCTGCTTTGATCCTATATGTGGCAGGTCTCATCCTGTCCTATCAGGTGACCTGCGGTTCGCAGTTTTACCAGCCTGGCTTATGTTATCAACCCCAGTATAAAAACTGGGCACCCGAGGCCAGCTCTTCCCCATCCATCACACCGGCCATGACACTTACACAGGAGATCGTACCTGCCTGTAATGGAATGGAGGAAATGCGCGTCTGGGTTAACTCCACGGGAACCGACCCATCGGGAACCACAACGCTCAACCTGCGTGCGCCAACCGAGGAGAAGGACGTCGTTAACCACACATTCACCAATTCGCAGATAACCAAAGACGGCTGGCTCACGGTCAGCTTCAACCCGGAATGGCAGTCGGATAACCAGTTATATATCCTTACGCTGAAAAGCTCATCTGCCAACGGCATCCAGGTGGCTACCTCTATAAAATCCGAATACCATACGGGCAAATTGTTCGAAAATAATACAGCCATCGAACAGGATATGATCTTCCAATACGGCTGCCTGGCCGGTCTGCAAAAGCTGGTGCAGAATGGAAAGTGAACATCCTGCAATCGTAAATAAAGGGACCTTCTTCATGTTCAACCATCGGGTTAAATTTTTATTTTGTTTGTCCTGTTTGATCCTGTTCGGATGCGGTCCGGCTAAGCAGGGCGTGCCGACCAGCGTTCCGACGATCACGCCGGTCCCCGGCTGGCACATGCTGGAAAACGAAGGTTTTCAAATCTGGCTGCCGCCCAGCTTCCTGGGCGGGACGAATCAAACCATCGATGCGGTCACACTGCAACTCACGCAAAAGAACGCCAACTTTGCAAAAATACCCCAATCACTGAAACAACGCGGCACCCCTTTTATCGTTTTTGCCATCGATACCAACAGCCCGCCTGACAAGATCACCTATATGCTGGTTGAGAATGAGAAATTAACCACTTCGCTCGATATCCCGGCGTACCTGGACCTGCTGGCCAAAAATTTAACGGCGCAATCGACCCTGTTCAATATTCTCCAGAAGCAAGTTATGACCTCGAACCGATACCCGACCGGGAAAATTGTCGTAGAGCTGAACACGATCGAATCAGGAGATATAAAACAGGTGGTTTATGCGGTAAAGAACGGGGGTGCGGTGTGGCAAATCTCTTTTACTACACCGACGGAAGAATTCGAAGAACGGTCACCCATCTTCGATCAAATAGCCGCATCGGCGACCGTCCCTTATATTAGCGAAACAGCCAGCCCGGCCGGAAAGGTCAATCCGTGGATCGTCGGCCTGGTCGTCGTTGCGATCGCAATACTTGGATCCCTGGCATGGCTGTGGATTAAGCAGGGCCGGAAATCAGAACCTGTGGTTCAAGCTAAAAAAGTGGTCAGGAAGAAAAGGGCAAAAAAGCAGGGCTGAAGAGTTGCGAGTAAGTACGCAATTTTTTCATAAAGCTTCTATATCGATCCCATTCCTGGATAATGCCTCGCGGACCAGTTTAGCATTCTGCGCGGCTTGGACGTTATCTCCGTGCAGGCATAACGTTTCCACATGCACGCGCCGGTCGGCAAAGTCAATTCCTTCCCGTGCAAGAGCCACTGCATGGGCAGCGACTTCTTCCGGCGACTCGAGGATCGCATCCGCATTTTTTCGTGAGACCAGCGTGCCGTCCGGGTTATAACGGCGGTCGGGAAAGCCTTCGTTGGCAACGCGCAGTCCGGCATCCATCCCCGCCGCGACCAGTGCGGAACCGGCCAACCCCACCAGGATCAATTCTTTATCAAACCGTTTGACTGCCCGTGCAATCGCATCTGCCAGTGTGGGATCTTTGGCGGCCTGGTTATAGAGTGCGCCATGCGGTTTGACATGCCGAAGCGCCGCGCCTTCCACTTTTGCAAATGCGGCCAGCGCGCCGATCTGATAAAGCACGAAGGCTTCCGTTTCGGCAGGGGATAAATTCATGTCGCGGCGTCCGAAGCCTTGCAGGTCGGGCCAACCCGGGTGCGCTCCGACGGCCACATCATGCCTCTTTGCAAGCCGGATGGTGGTTTGCATGACCAGCGGGTCACCGGCATGCAGTCCGCAGGCAATGTTGGCGGAGGAGATGAACGGCATGACGGTCGCATCTTCTCCGAGCATATACTGGCCAAAGCTTTCACCCATATCGCAGTTGAGATCAATTTTCATTTTCATCGATCACGATCCCTGTATTCAATTTGTGCATCATCTGACGATATTTCGCCTGCGCCGCCTCGATGGTGGTTTGTTTAAAACGAACCTCATCTTTGCCCGGCGTGCATTGAGCCAGCAGCGGCAAGTCCGCGCTGATCACGGTCGCGATCTTCGGATACCCGCCTGCCGTTGCAAAATCGGCCATCATCACGATGGGTTGCCCATCTGCTGGAACCTGGATCGCTCCGGCCGTCAAGCCTTCCGAGGTCAATTCTGCACGGTTGTGCTGAGTAAGCCGCGAGCCTTCGAGTCGATATCCCATCCTGTCAGATGAAGGACTGACTTTATAGGGATTGGATAAAAAAGATTCCATGCAATCAGGCGCAAAATATTCCGCCTGCGGACCCGCGATGACTTCCACGGTTGGCGATTCGGTATAAGCCGGGCGCGCATCATGAGCCAGGGTCCGCGCCGCCATTTCCATAAGCGGAGTTTTGGCCCTTCCACTACGCAGCACATCGCCGGCTTGCAGGAGCCTTCCATCCAGGCCGCCAAAATGTCCGCGCAGATAGGTTGAACGCGACCTCAGAACGGGCGGTACTTCTATCCCGCCTGCCAGCGTAAGGTACGACCACATCCCGAAACCCGAGCGGCGCAGGCTGATCGTCGAGCCGCCGCGTACAAAGCAGGAGCTCCAGGGTGAAATATCCCAGATGGCTACAGAAAGGTTATAACCGACTCCCGCCACTGCGATCACGCAATCGTAAGCGGGACGCAAAACCAGGTCACCGCCTCCGAATTCGAGGGCGGCCGTGTCCGGTGGATTACCGACCAAGATATTCGCAGCCCGGAAGGCAAACAAATCCATTGGCCCGGAGGCCGGCACACCGAAGCTTCGCCAGCCTGATCGCCCGCCGTCCTGCACAGTTACAAGGCCGCCTGCTTCCAAAACCTCAACCATCCAGTCCCTCGCTCACGAACTGCACGGTATCACCGGGAGAAAATAAAAAAGGCGTATCAGCCAGAAGATCAAAAAGCGGCAGCGAAGTCCAGCCAATGAGACGCCAGCCACCTGGCGAATCGATCGGGTAGATCCCGGTCTGCGACCCCGCGATGCCCACCGAGCCTGCCGCCACATGGATGCGCGGAGTTTCGAGCCGCGGCGTGGCGAGCATATCATCCAGCTTTCCCATATAAGCAAAACCCGGCGTGAAGCCCATCATATACACGGTATATTCGCGGCCGGTGTGCAGGCTGATGACTTCTTCTTTACTGATGTGATGAAGGGATGCGATGAAATCCAGGTCGAGACCATTTTCACCGCCGTATCGCACCGGTACTTCTATCCGGCGCGGTTTGCGGTGAATGGCAGACTGGACTTTGTCCAATTCATTGTTTACCCACTCAGAGACTTGCGCGTACGTCAGGATCAACGGATCGTAATGGAGCAGCAGGGTGGCATACGCCGGTACCGTTTCGATTACCCCTGCAATTTGATCTGCATGAAGGAGCGCATCCAACTCGTGGACGCGTTGATTAATTACAGGATCGATTTCCTCCCCAAACTTGACCAACAACGCCGAATCGCCCATCGCAAGCAAACGCGGCTTCATTTTTTTTCAAATATGCTGATGCTTTCGAGATGATGGGTTTGGGGGAAGAGATCGAAAGGTGTGACGTCCATGAGGTGGTAGCCGCCATTGATCAGCCGCCCCGCATCGCGCGCCAGCGTGGATGGATCGCATGAAACATAGGCCACGGTGCGCGGGTTCAACCGCACGATGCCGTCCAGTGCGCCGCGGTCGAGTCCCGCGCGCGGCGGGTCCACCAGCACAATGTCGGGCTTGATATCAAGGTGTGTGATGACCTCCTCAGCCCGGCCTTCGTAAAGATCCACATTATCAAATTCATCGAGGTTGAAGATAAAGTCGTCGCAGGCGGAGGTGGCCGATTCGACCGCGACGATCCGCTTGCATTTCGGCGCAAGGAAGGCGCTGAACAATCCGACGCCGCTGTAGACATCCAGCAGGTTGGTGGTCGGCAGGATGGTTAAATGAGCAAGCAGGTGGTTGACGAGTTTTTCCGTCATGCCCGTGTTGACCTGAAAGAAAGAGGCGGCCGAGACGCGAAAATCACGGTCCAAAACATGCATGCTGAGATGGTCTTCGCCTGCAATGACCACGCTGCTTTCTTCAAAAATATGCACGACGGAAATGCCCGCTTCGATTTCGAGTTCGGGCGCGGTGGGATAATTCGATTCAAGCGTCAGCATCAATTCGTCGTTCGCCCCGGCCCGCAGCGACACGCGTTCAATGCCGGTGTCCGGCTCGAATTCAAGCTGTGGCCACAGGGCATTGATGGAAGGCTCAGGCAGATGACATTCTTCGATGGCAAGCACATCCCCCGAAGAAGTGGATGTGGATCCGATGGAGGAGCGTATATAACCCAATTCCCCATTCCCCGTCAAATGGAACTGGACGTGATTGCGGTAGTTCCACGGGTTCTTCCCTGCCACGGTCGGGTTGACCGGCGGGTTCTGAATTTTGCCGATGCGCTGCAATTGGTCGCGCAGGATCTCGGCCTTGGCCTTGAGCTGCGCCTGATAAGACATGTGCTGGTACTGGCAGCCGCCGCAGGATACAACCTCTTCTCCCCCTTCAACAGCGGCACGCGGAATAAAGAAGTGTTTGCAGCGTGGGGTAATCCTATCGGGAGAGGCCTCCAGCACCTCCACCAATTCTCCGCGCGCAAAACCACGCTTCTCCTCTGTCAACCGGACGCGCACGCGCTCACCCGGCAGGCCGAACGGCACGAACACCGCGCGGCCACGTGTCCCCGGTTGCGGGTCGTCCAGGCGTCCCAGTGCGTCGCCGCCATAGGTCAGGGTGGTAAGCGTCAATTCGAATAATTCAGCAGGCATGCAGTACCCAATTCATAAAAAAATAATGCGTAACCGTATATTACGAATTACGCATTTCCTCGGACGGGCTCACGAATTTCAAATTCCGAATCCCGAGCGCGGATCGATCGTTTTAATGAAGAAACAACTTAAGGACGATCAATATCACAAAGAACCCCCCGGCCAACAACCCGATCTGCCGAAGGTCGTGTTTAATGTGAGTGTAATCGGGGTTGAACTCCGTTGTGCGCGGCGCTGGCATGAAGGCCGCGGATTTACTCACCTGTCGTCTGTTTTTCTTGGGCATAGTCCATCTCCTTTTTAATTTTGCAATCGAGCAAAGACCACAATACGCTGTTTATCTACGAGATATGGATAGCAGGAGATCAACGTCACCGTAGGCGCCCCGGTGGAAGCCATCACTTCCACAGCAGTCGGTTCCACGATCTCGGTGCGGTCCACCACGTAAAGATATTGCCTTTGCTCGGTATATAACATCACCTGGTCGCCTTGTTGGAGCTTATCCAGCTGCCGGAACAATTCACCATAAACATCATCGTGCGCCGAAAGCACGACATTTCCCGACTCGCCGGGGTCGGAGGAGCCAACGTGCTGTCCTACCCCCTTCTTTAATTCATCCCAACCATCACCCTGCACGACCGGCGCATCGACCTTGAGCGCAGGGATTTCAATGCGGATGGCCTGTTCGATGCTCGGCGTGGGCGCCGGCAGGTTTGCCAGCGACTGCATCATCGGCAGCAAATTCGCCGGTATCTCCGAATCGTTTGGGCGCGTATTCCCCTGGGCATCGGGCGGTGTATGGCCTGATGGCAGCACGACAGCCATCACCAGCGGCGTGGGTAAGGCGGTTGGCGGGTTGAGCGCAGCGGCGACTTCGTTATTCAAATCATGCATCATACCGAGGCCGCTGAGCAGGACGCCAACCAGGCTGACAACCGCCAGGATTTCCACGCCCAGCAGGATCCCGTCCATGATCCGGCGGCGCCGTGTGACCGGAGCCGGAGGCAGATCTGCTTTTTCTTCAGGCGTATCTACAACCGGACCGGAAGCGGGGTCCACCCGCAGTTCGGATAGATCTCCTACAACGCGACCTGTACGCCGGAAATGCTCCAACCGCTCGACGCGAGCTCCGCGTCGCTTTTCGATCAGCAGGCGGCGCAACTCTTCTACAGACAAATCTTCCGGTGCTTTGCGTCTGGCCATCGCACGGGCGATTATACCGCGCTTGT
>CAZPCR010000043.1:0-12401 GCA_964585035.1 uncultured Anaerolineaceae bacterium | reverse complement strand
GCGAGATCATCCCGCCGCGCGAAGTACAGGAAGCGATGAACCGCCAGATGACGGCAGAACGCATCCGCCGCGCCGTCGTGACCGAATCAACCGGTACGCGCGAGGCAGCCATCAACGTAGCGGAAGGCGAAAAGCAATCTGCGATCTTGAGAGCTGAAGGCCTGAAGCAATCCGCCATTCTGTCGGCTGAAGGTGAACGTCAGTCGCAGCAGTTGCGCGCGGAAGGTTTTGCGCTGGCGCTGCAGAAAATCTTCGATACCGCCAAGGGTATCGATCAGAACACCATGACCTTGCAGTATTTCGAAGCGCTTAAATCCATGGGCGCCGGTGCATCTTCCAAATTCATCTTCCCGCTTGAATTCACCAGCATGGTGGAGAAGTTTATCGGCGGCAAGAAATAACGAGAATTAAATTTCCGGGTGTTACAATAAAGGCCTCTCATCTTTTGAGAGGCCTTTTGACTTATCCATCATGGAAATCGTTGCTGCATCTTTGCTCGATCTCAATGCCCTTAACAAGCTCGAACACGTCTGCTTCGAAAAGGACGCGTGGCCGTTCCTTGACCTGCTGGCAGCCTTGACCTTTCCTGATGTGATCCGTTTGAAAGCCGTGGAGGACGGACAGATGATCGCCTTTGCGGTCGGCGACCCGCATCCCTCCGAGGGGTTTTCATGGATTGCCTCGATCGCAGTGATGCCAGAATATCGCCGGCGGGGCATTGGCCGCCGCTTGTTGCAGGTCTGTGAAGAAAAACTAAAAACGCCACGCGTCCGCCTTTCGGTGCGCGCCTCGAACGACAGCGCGATCCGCCTTTACGAACACGAAGGCTATACCCGCACCGAGGTGTGGCAGAGTTATTACAATGACGGTGAGGCCGCGATCGTCATGGAAAAGATACGGGCGATATAATAACGCCGTGACTATAATCTCCCTGCCTCCTCCTTCATTGGTCCAATCCCCAGATGATTTTTTAAAACTCATCCACGATCTTGATAACCAGGCGCGCATCGCCGTGGATACTGAGTCGAACAGCCTGCATGCATATCGGGAGCGGGTGTGTCTCATACAATTTTCGACTCCTGAGCAGGACTATATTCTCGATCCGCTTGCGCTCGACGATCTCAGCCCGCTCGCCTCGATCTTCAGTAACCCGCGCATCCAGAAGATCTTTCACGCCTCAGAATACGACATCATTTGTCTCCGCCGCGATTACGGCTTCACCTTTTCGAATATTTTCGATACGATGCAGGCAGGGCGCATCCTGGGGCGGAAACAAGCCGGACTCGACCGGCTGCTCGAAGATAAATTCGGCATCAAGGTCAACAAACGCTTCCAGAAAGCGGATTGGGGAGTGCGCCCGCTCTCCCGTGACCTACTGCTCTATGCCCGCCTCGATACGCATTATCTCATCCCATTAAGTGACCTGCTCAAAACAGAACTCGAAGAAAAAGGACTCTGGCAGCTTGCGCAGGAAGATTTTATTATTGCTTGCAGTGCCAACGGTCAGAAGACCAAAGTTGAGTTGCCGGCCTGGATGCGTTTCAATGCACGCCATGACCTGACGCCGCGTGACCTGACGGTATTAAATGAACTGCTGGCATGCCGCGACCTGATCGCTTCCAAACTCGACCGTCCTCCATTCAAAGTTCTCGATGACGACAGCCTGGTTTCGATCGCGAAGGCCAGGCCATCCACCCTGGAAGAATTGGCGGAGACCGGACTTACCTCGAAGCAAATGCAATATTGGGGCTCACTCTTTCTGGAGGCGGTAGGACGGGGGAATGACAGTCCGCTGGTAAAACGGGTGGCTGTACGGCGCCCGGACGATGAATTTTTGAAGCGACTGGAAAAATTGAAAAGCTGGCGGAAGAAGGCGGCTTCGGAGATGGACGTCGAGTCGGACGTCGTCCTGCCACGCTCGTTCGTGCTGGCATTGGCGGAACGAGGCCCACAGGATATGAGATCCATCATGGAGTGTTCCCCCTGGCGATTGGAACGATTCGGAGCGCAAATCTTCGAGGTATTACAGGGCAGCGCACATTAATGGATTGACCTACAAATCCTGCGCTAAACAGTTTCAATGAGGGGATGCGGACGAGCGCGGAAAACGCGGATTTTTTTCTATTGGGCGAATTGGATAAATATGCAAGGAGCTCCCTTCTGGGGCTATGCAGGGGAACCACATCTTATTTACACGGTAATCGCATTTTAATTGATAGCTGAAAGGGGCTAACCCACAGGGGGCTTCGCGAGGCCTCTGTGGGCGGCGCCACTGGAAGTGACACCGCTTTGCGTCCACAGGATCCGCTGCGCTTATGCTTCGCATCAGTTCATGGAAGCCCTAGCGGTCTGATCGCAGATACGATTATCCTGGGATGCTTTGCGATTCGAGTGTAGAAATCTGGGTTATAATTTTGCTCCGCATGCGGCCTTGAAACTGAGGTGTGATGCATCTGGGGAGGTGCCAGAGCGGTTGAATGGGACAGTCTCGAAAACTGTTGTGGGCTCCGGTCCACCGAGGGTTCGAATCCCTCCCTCCCCGCTGATAAGCCCGGAATTGCTATGGGACGAATTGATATGATAATTTATGAGGGACAAACACATGAAAGACTACGACAACTTTTTCCTGCCAGTCAATAATTTAAATGAGGCCAAGAATTTTTATAATCAAATTCTTGGTTTTCCGATTAAATTTGATTTTTCCGATGCCGGAATGACTGCATTTAAAGTTGGCGATCAGGAGCCGGCAATTATAGTAAAGGATACAAAGATTTTCCCCTCTACAAAACCTACTATTTGGTTCGTGGTTGACGATGTTCAATTGGAGTATAAAAAGCTCAAAGAGGCAGGAGTTGTTTTTTTGTCCGAACCCTTTGAAATTCATACAGGGTTAGCTGCAGAATTTGATGACCCATTTGGAAATAGGTTGGGAATTACTGATTATTCAAAACAGAAAGAAAAGTAAAATAATTTGCCGCCAAACCATGCGAGATTCGGTGTTCTGGTAAAAACGGAACGAAAAACTTCAAATTGTCCGGTCCGAGAGGGTTGCATTTCCACTATAAGTAAATAGCTACCAATGGGTGGAAAGCGGTTATGGGGAAGTGTGTAGTCTTTGAAGGGCAAATAGTAACATCCTGCAAACGTAAGAACCCATTCAATTTCACGGATTGACAAACATGTTTTCTTGTGCTATTCTAATATTAGAATAGAAGAAGTGAGAAAAAGCTTTGACGAATGCAGAATTAGCAATTCTCAGTTTAATCGCAGAAGGTCCCCGCTATGGGTATGAAATCGAGCAGACCATTGAAGAACGCGGTATGCGAGACTGGACGGAAGTAGGATTCTCGTCGATTTACTATTTGCTTAAAAAGCTTGAGAAGGATGGGTTTGCCAGAGGCAAAATGCAGAGATCGGGTAGTCGCGGACCTTCCCGAAAAGTATATGAAATTACACCCAAGGGGCGAAATGCACAAATAAAAGCCACGATTGAAGTGTTTTCAGTGGCGAGACATAGTTATACATCGATCCTACTGGGTGTGGCTAACCTTTCAGTGATTTCGCACGAACAGGCGATGGAAGTCTTGAACAATTATTGCCAGCTCCTGGTTGAAAGAAGGACAAAAGTTGCCAATACGGCGCGGTCTCAGCGCCCCTTATCGAATGTTGCGGAGAGTCTTTTTGATTACAGCTTGACCATGATCAATGCCGAATTGGCATGGGTACAAAAATTCATGGCCCAACTGGAGACTCGAAATTATCGAAACAACCTTCCAGGAGGAATTAAGAATGAAAAGGATGAACATTAAGCCATACGCAGGCCAACATTGTGAAACGACAGCCACGGGAACTTTATTAAGGCAGATTGGCATTGACCTGTCCGAGCCTCTCCTTTTTGGACTCGGTGAAGGCTTGAGTTTCATTTTCTGGAATATGAAAACCATGGACTGCCCTTTTTTAGGTGGGCGTATAAAACCGGACCTATTAACACAAAATATCGCGAAAAACTTAAATCTCAAGTTGACGGTTAAAGAAACCACGTCCATTCAAAAAGCGTGGGATAACGTAAAAGAACTTATTGATCATGGACAAGTTGTTGGGCTCAAACTGGACAGCTTTTACCTCGAATATTTTTCCGAGCCAATCCATTTTGCTGCGCATTATGTTGCCATTTATGGATACGATGAAGTGCAAGTCTATTTGGTGGATACCCAACAACAAGGTGGGGAAGTAAGAACATCCCTCCGGAGTTTGGCGTTGGCTCGAAGGGAAAAAGGGCCTATGGCCTCCAAGAACCTTTACTACACAATCGACATAGCGGCAACGAAATATGATTTAGAAACAGCGGTCATGAATGCAATACGAAATAATGCAAATGAGTATTTGAACCCAGCGATCAAAAATGTCAGCTATAAAGGTATATTAAAGGCAAGTTCTGAAATAATAACATGGTTTGAAAATTCGAAAAATATAGAGTCCGATTTCAAAACGACAGCCACCCTCATGGAGAAAGCAGGAACAGGCGGAGCGCTTTTTAGAAATTTGTATCGTGATTTTTTAAAGGAATGTTACAAGTTACGGAAAATTGTCGAACTTAAGCTGGCACATGAATCATTTATTGAAATCGCCGGACATTGGACATCCGTGTCCTCCCTGTTCGAAAAGGCAGGATCAACAAAAGATATAAATTATATTTATCAAGCCTCGGCCATCCTTAAGGACCTTTCGATAAGAGAAAAGAAGACCATGGAGTTACTCGCAACTCTGTAAAGTCGGCAAATTGGGAGTTTCCATTTAGGAGTCAATCGAAAAATATGAAAAAACAATTATTAAAAGATTCCCTAGGTTGGGGATTTGTCCTATGGCTAATCGGCTATATTCTCGGAATAATCCTGTTCTTTGTTCTGCCGCCTTCCTTGATCGGCTGGTTTATATTGCCTGTGGGGTTAATCATCACCCTTTGGGTATTATTGAAAAAGGTTAAGGGTGACACATTGCAGTATTATTTGATTCTGGCAGCGGTCTGGACTGTCATTGCCGTTGTCCTTGATTACATCCTTATTGTCAAAGCCTTGAATCCGGCAGACGGATATTACAAGCTGGACGTATATCTATATTACGCACTCACCTTGATTACTCCAATAGTTATAGGCTGGTGGAAAACATCCAGATCCAATGAAAAAATGTAGGACTTTCGAAAGATCTATTGGTTGAGAATTCAAGATTTTGACGCAAGAAACAAAATTTTACAGATTTTGTTGTCCTATTAAAGACTCGATGCGGAAAAAAGCGGGGTATTTCATCTCCGCGTTCTTAATCTTGAATTCAAAATAACTGCTTCATCCCCCAACCAAACAACAGCTTTTGTCCTATAATCATTGGATTATCATGGAACATAACCATGCGCATTCTCATTTAGGTAACGTTGCCAGGCAAACGATATCCCGTTTGGCGCTCTCCCTGGGCCTGACAGCGTTATTCGTCGTGCTGGAAGCCGCGGCAGGAATCTACGCTAACAGCCTCGCGCTGCTTACAGATGCCGCGCACAATTTTACCGACGTAATCGCGTTGGGGTTGAGCTGGTACGCGGTCAGCTTGACGACCCGGCCGTCCAATTCGCAGAAGACTTATGGCTATCATCGCGCCGGAATTTTAGCAGCGCTGGCAAATTCGACCACGCTGGTACTCATCTCACTGGGCGTATTCTATGAAGCCTATCAACGCTTTAAGTCCCCGCCTGAGGTCAAGTCGGGTGTGTTGATCGTGGTTGGACTAATTGCGGTCGTTGTAAACCTGGTTACAGCCCTACTCGTCAGACGGGGAAGTGAGCATGACCTTAACCTGCGTTCGGTGTTCCTGCATCTGATCGCTGACGTTATTTCCACCGTAGGCGCGGTGATCGCAGGTGTCATTATCTATTTTACACACGCCAACTGGCTCGATCCGTTTGTCAGTGTATTGATCGGTTTCCTCATCTTATACAGCGCCTGGGGTATCCTGCGTGAGACGGTTGGTATCCTGCTCGAGTCCACGCCACGCGATGTGGACATGCAGGCCATGGTAGACGACATTAAACAGGTCAAAGGTGTACTGGGCGTGCATGACTTGCATGTATGGAGTCTTGCCCAAAACCTGCGTACCATGTCAGCTCACATCCTGACCGATGACCTGCCCATCAGCGAGGGAGCCGAGATCCAGTGGCAGATCAATGAAGTCGTTTTCCATCGTTACAATATCGCTCATGCCACGCTGCAGCTCGAGTGTGTAGACTGCGAACCGGACATGCTGTATTGTGAGATCAAAGAGGGCAACCATAAGCATTCGGATGTATTACCGAAAATCAAATAATGGATGATCATCAAATACCCATCATTTATCTTCAGGTCATTCATTTTATTGCTCTTAGCTTTTGACCAATATTAGGAGGAAAGTATGCAATGGATCACACGCTCGCACATACATGTCGACCGCGTCGCCTGCCCCTGGTTGATCACCCGGTTTATCGATAGCGAAGCGGAATTTTTATTTGTGCCAGGAAATCAAATAGAGAAAATCGTAAAAGAAACGGGAGCCATCCCCTTCGATGCGCCTGGAGTGGAATTAGGGCACGGTTCGGATGGACGATGCTCCTTCGAATCCATCATTCTAAAATATGGCTTGAAAGAGCCGGGGTTGCTGCGGTTGGCGAAGATCGTCCATTCCGCGGATGTTGCAGAGGATATTGACAAGGATCCCATCGCCCGCGGTCTTGAAGCGATTGCCAGCGGTTACAGCTTGCGCTTCCCTGAAGACATGGAAAATCTCGAACATCAATTCGAGGTATACGACGCCTTGTATGCCTGGTGCAGGCTGCAGGTGGCGAAGACCCAGGTATGAACCGACGCGACGCGATCACTCTTTTTTCCACGCGTATCATCCGTCTCTTTTGTTACGGATTTCTTTCCGTCATCCTGGCGTTGTATCTCATTCAAGTCGGGCTGAGTGAAAAACAGATCGGCCTGCTCCTGTCGCTCACACTGGCAGGGGATGCGGGTGTATCTCTGTGGCTCACGACCTCCGCGGACCGCTTCGGGCGTAAACGCACACTTATCATCGGCGCGCTTCTTATGTTCGCCGCCGGAGTCGTCTTTATCATTTCTCACAATATCGTTGTGCTCATGGCGGCTGCCATTATTGGAGTCATCAGCCCGAGCGGCAACGAGATCGGCCCCTTCCTGTCCGTTGAACAAGCCGCGCTGACCCAACTGCTGCCAGACGCAAGGCGCACGCAGACCTTTGCCTGGTATAACCTGGTCGGATCCTTTGCGACTGCTGTTGGAGCTTTATCAGGGGGCTGGCTGGCACAATTATTACAAGCGCGCGGCTCCTCCGCGCTCGAGGCATATCGAACTGTCTTAATGGGCTATGCCCTTGGCGGATTTATCATCGGCATTTTGTTCCTTTCGCTTACGCGCGACGTGGAAGCGCCACCAGCATCTCAACCCGACCAGACCAAGCGCGTGCTTGGTCTGCACCGCTCGCGGAATGTGGTCATCAAACTAAGCATGCTCTTTTCCATGGATGCATTCGCAGGTGGGTTGATCGTACAGTCCATGATCGCCTACTGGTTCTATATTAAGTTTGGTGTGGATGCAGGCGTTATAGGCACGATATTCTTCGGTACCAATGTTCTGGCGGGACTATCCAGTTTGCTGGCGGTGCCTCTGGCCAATAAGATCGGCTTGATCAACACAATGGTACTTACGCATGTCCCATCGAATATCCTGCTTATCCTGGTACCGCTCATGCCGACACTGCCACTGGCCATTGCTTTTCTGCTTATGCGTTTCAGCATTTCGCAGATGGATGTCCCAACCCGCCAATCGTATACCGTGGCGGTCGTCTCTCCGGACGAACGTTCGGCTGCTTCAGGCGTTACAACGATCGCGCGTTCGGTAGGCGCGGCGATCTCACCCTCTCTAACGGGCATCTTTTTCTCCATACCAGCGCTCTTCAGTGCTCCGTTCTTCCTGGCTGGTGGTCTTAAACTTGTCTATGATTTCCTGCTCTACCGCAGCTTTCGCGCCATTAAACCACCCGAGGAACAATGAACTGGCTTGAAGTTTCCCTGACCGTCAACGGAGAATTGGCGGAAGCCGTTGCGGACGTGCTGGCCCGTTTCGCGCCCAACGGCGTGACGACCGAGCAGGGCGTCAAATTCGTCAACGATGAAGATGAAGGCACCGCAACGGGACCGATCACCGTGCGCGCTTATCTGCCTGTTGATGAGCATATCGAAGAGACACGGCAGAAGCTCGAGGAGTCACTGTATTACCTCGGAATGATCCAACCCCTGCCAGCCGCGGTATTCAACTCCATTGCCGACCAGAACTGGATGGAAGCCTGGAAAAAACATTACAAACCCATCTTGGTGGGTAAGCGGTTGGTGATCGTGCCTGCCTGGCTGGATTCACCCGAACCGGGGCGCATAGCGATCAAGATCGACCCCGGCATGGCATTTGGCACGGGAACCCATCCCAGCACGCAACTCTGTTTGGAATTAATTGAAAAGAGTTTAGAGGAACTTGGAGGTTCAAGTCCAAGGATCATCGACGTGGGCTGCGGCTCCGGTATTCTATCGATTGCCGCGCTCAAACTGGGCGCGGCATCCGCCCTGGGTGTGGATATCGACCCTGAATCCACCAGGAATTCGCGCGAGAACGCGGATATTAATGAAATAGGTGAAGAATTTATTTTGGGCCTCGGTTCGGTAAAAGAAATTCTAGATGGAAAGTTCGCTTTTCGCAGCTCGCAAATGGTCGTGGCGAATATCCTTGCGCCGGTGATTATCCGACTATTCGACTCCGGTCTGGCGGACCTGCTCGAGCCAGGCGGCGATCTGATATTAAGCGGTATCCTCCAGGAACAGGCACAGAGCGTGGTGGAGGCCGCACAGGGTAAAGGTTTAATGCTGCAGGAGAAGCGGCAGATGGGGGATTGGGTTGCGCTGGCTGTAAGCCGCAAAGTTATTCGATCGAAGAAATTTTAATCCTTTATAAAGCAGCCTACCAGAGATTTTGTGCTATGATTCATTCAATATGGATCGCCGCCGTTTGATCTATTATTTGCTGCTGAATGTTTTCATCTCCGCCTGTGTGACATCGGCCATCCTTTACTGGTACGACCGTAATTATCGGGCTGTAACCCTGCCGCAGGTTACCCTGCCGACGGCTTCCTCGAATGCGACCGGTGTGCCGCCGGCAGCGACCCTCCAGCAGGGAACGGTGCAGATCGTCAGTGTAATCGGCGCCGGGACGTTGACGGCGGAGGCGGTGGTTATCAGATACAACGGAGAGGGTGAACTCGATTTGACAGGCTGGCATCTTAAAGATGCGGATAACAACGTATACACCTTCCCTCCGTTCAAGTTGTTCAATAATGGGGTAGTGCAGGTGCATACCGCCATAGGAACGAATTCTGCCATCGTCCTTTATTGGGGGCAGAGTCAATCCATGTGGAAATCAGGGGAGGCCGTATTATTGACCGACCCGCAAGGGAACGTGCAGGATAGTTACCCTGTGCCTTGAACCTTGAACTTAAAACTTTAAACTTATTTTATGTCCCAAGCACTCTACCGCAAATACCGCCCTAAAGGATGGGCCGAGGTTATTGGACAAGAACACATTGTCCAGACTCTCAAGAACGCAATCATCAGTGATCGCGTAGGCCACGCTTACCTGTTCGCAGGGCCGCGCGGCACGGGTAAAACCACGCTGGCTCGCCTATTAGCGAAGGCTGTCAATTGTCTGGCGGAAGATCCGAATGAAAGACCATGTAATCACTGCGAACACTGCGTTGCGGTTAACCAGAACCGCTTCCTCGACCTGATCGAAATCGATGCGGCCTCCAACACAAGCGTGGACGACGTACGCGACCTGCGCGACAAAATCAACTTTTCGCCATCACAGGGCAAATACAAGATCTACATTATTGATGAAGTCCACATGCTATCAACGGCGGCCTTCAATGCCTTACTTAAGACACTGGAAGAGCCCCCTCCGCACGCCATCTTTGTACTCGCCACCACCGAGATCCATAAGATCCCCGCCACCGTGCTTTCGCGCTGCCAGCGGCACGAGTTCCGGCGCGTGCCAGTGGACGAAATGGTCAAGCAGCTTAAAATGATCGCCAAAGCGGAAAAGATCCAGGCCGATGACGAGGCGTTGTCGGTCATCGCCCGCCAAGCGGGAGGAGGGTTGCGTGACGCCATCTCACTGCTAGACCAGCTTGCTTCCACCGGGACTAGGATCACGCTTGCGCTCACGCAGACCGTACTTGGTACGGCGACGAGCCAAACCGTGCTCGATATTGTCACTGCTCTTGCTGACCGACAATCCGCGGCAGGGCTAAACGCGATCGAACGCGCGCTCGACTCCGGCGCCGATTCGCGCTCGCTAGCGCGACAGATCGTCGACTATATGCGCGGCCTGATGCTGATTCAATTGGGTAACGGCGACCAGGTTGAAACGACCAAAGATATCAAAGAACAAATGACTGTTCATGCCAGGTCCTTTTCCACGCCCGATGTATTGCGGATGATGAGGGCCTTTAACTCAGCCGCTGTAGATGCGCGCGGTGGATGGCAACCATCGCTCTCGCTTGAATTGGCCCTAGCTGAATCGCTCGAGACCCCTGTTGAGATTGCCGGTTCCACATTGGATTCCTCGGGTGGGAGCCGGCGGGATTCTAAAACCGGAGGTGTTAAACCGGTCAATGTTTCCAAACCAAGCCAGACCGGTAAAGCAGAATCCGTTGGCAGTGGTGAAAAGTCTGTAGAGGAGGGCCGATCTACAAAAGCCGCGGTCATTAATCTCACTGAAATTGCAAAAGCCTGGAAGGACGTACGTGCAGTGATCAAACCAGCACATCCGGCTGTGGAGGCCCTGCTTAATTCCTGCAAGCCGATGGATGTGCGCGGTGACGAGCTGCTCCTGGGGTTTCAATCCGATACGGTACGGGCACTGATGGACAAGCCTGAAAATTTGGAAGTAACCGCCAACGCCATCGCAGACGTGCTCGGTATCTCGCTAACGATTAAGTGTGTTGTGACGAATGCCAAAGGCAAGCTGCCGCCGGACGTATCGCATGACGGCATGGTGGCTGCCGCACTTAACCATGGTGGAGAAATTGTGGACGTGCAGGATTGAAAAAGATATTCGAGAATTAGATAATTGGGTTGATATATTGTAAGGCGCTTGAAACTCATATTAATACGAATCGAATTGTAAATAATGAGAAATTCGTACTATTCAACACGAAATTAGAAGCTTATTGCATTCCAGAATATCAACGTCTTATCGTTTACTAACCAAGCAGCGTAAAGATTTGGAAGAGTAACAGAAATAGGAGATATTATGGCTAAAGGGTTTAATCGTCCACCCGGTGGGGGCGGACAAAGCGGAATGATGCAACAAATTCAACGCATGCAGCAGCAACTGGCTGAAGCGCAGGCCAAGCTGGCTGATGAAACTGTTTCTGCAACGGTGGGCGGCGGCGCGATCAAAGTCACAATGACCGGCGACCAGAAATGTAAATCAGTGGAGATCTCTGCCGACCTGCTTAAGGATGCGGATGCCGAGATGCTTCAGGACTTGGTTCTATCAGCCGTGAATTTGGCGCTCGACCAATCACGGGAACTGGCCTCACAGCGATTAGGCCCTCTCGCCGGAAGTCTTCCCATTTAACGATATTCGATGACCAATAATCGATAATTCGTTATTTGCAGCTTGCTGCCGCAACTTAATCCCTAATGCCTGATTTCAAACATGATCCTGCCTGAACCGATCCAAAAACTCATTAATGCCTTCGAGCGCCTGCCCGGCATTGGCCCAAAGTCCGCTTCGAGGCTGGCATTCTATTTATTGCGCGCCCCGGACGAAGTCTCGCAGGACCTGTCAGAGGCACTGGACGGTTTAAAGAATAAAGTTGCGTTTTGTGAGGAGTGCTTCAATATCACGGAGGCGGGCAGGGTGCGCTGCGAAATTTGCGAGAATCCCAAACGACTCGGTACATTGATCTGTGTTGTAGAAGAAGCGTTGGACGTGTTAGCCCTGGAGCGCACGGGTGCATATAATGGAAGGTATCACGTCCTGCACGGGGTTCTGTCTCCCATCGAAGGCGTTGGACCGGACGATATCAAGATCAAGCCGCTGATCGAGCGGGTGGCGAAAGGCGAAGTACGTGAGGTGATCCTGGCAACCAACCCCAGTATGGAAGGCGATGCCACGGCTTTGTACCTGCAGCAGCAACTGCGGCCTTTTGGCATACAAGTAACACGGTTGGCGCGCGGCTTACCGATGGGCGGAGACCTAGAATACGCCGATCAGAACACGCTGTTGAAGGCGTTATCCGGAAGACAGGCG
>CAZPCR010000042.1:0-12537 GCA_964585035.1 uncultured Anaerolineaceae bacterium | reverse complement strand
AGCCGGGACCGCCGGAAATAAGTGAACAACTACCCAGACCACCTATCGAAGCCAGAGGGTCGGGTGAATGACTGTCCTTGACCGTTACATATGTGAACTGGTCCTTGCAGCTCTGCGGCTGTGAATTGATCGAAAGATTAGGGCAGTCATATTTAATACCGCCTGAACCTGGACTCCCACCGCCTGGCCCCTTTCCAAAATATGACAACTGGGTGCAAAACGGCGCAAACCAGGTCGGATCTTCGACAACACAACGGAAGCCTAGATCACGTCGGTGATCAGACGGATTAGCGTAGAATCGCGTGGATGATGGCACTTGATCAGCATTCGCTTTATATCCCGTTGATCGCACCGAGCGTTGTGTTCCTTTATCGGGACCTATCGGGTTGTCGGATCCGCCGGTTTTATAATATGAAAAATCATACCAATCTGCCACCCACTCGAAAGTATTCCCTTCCATATCCAGAGCGGAATAATAGCTAGCACCCTGGGGATATTTGATGACGCTGGTGGTCTTTCCGACACAATTGTTGAAGTTCAACAGGTCGCAGCCTGGACTATTATTACCCCATGGAAAGATATTGCCATTCGGACCGCGTGCGGTCTTTTCCCATTCGGCCTCTGTCGGAAGCTGGCCGTGCACGAATGAACAATAAGATGCTGCCTGATCATAGTTCACGCCGCTCACCGGGTCGTTTAAGCGGGTAAAGTCAGTATAAGCGATATTATCTTTCAAGTCTGGTGGTGTGCATTGACCCGAGTTTACACAGAAAGCGTATTGTTGATTGGTTACTTTTGTGCTGTAGATCCAGAAGTCATCCAAGGTAACCATGTGCTCAGGGTTATCCAATCCACCGTGGCCCATTGTGAAGGGACCAGCCGGCACAGCCACGAGCAACGTTCCATCCACATATAAATAGGTTGAACCAACTTTCATTTCCGGACCGGATAGAACAATTGGGACAAGTGTAGCAGTTGCCAGCGCTTTTGTTGGAGCGGGTATAAGTTTGGGTGGCTTTGTAGCCGGGGCTGGTGCTGCGGTTGGTGCGGGTTTAGGTGCACAGGCTGCCAACATCGTCAATAGCACCATTACGACATAAAATACAAACCGTAGGTGTTTCATGCATTCTCCTCTTTCGGGCGAGGCATATAATAAATAATTATATTCGTTTCCGTAGATATTCCATTCCCCCAAAAGGATGATGATCAAAAGACGATTAATCACTTAACGGTATCCACCCAGCCAGCTCTTTACGTATACCGTATTTCGGACTAAATTATTCAAATTAAGGGTTACTAAAGGAAACCTGAAAATAGGAAAAATTCAAGGTCCAAAACCGTTTCTCTCTTCTCTTCTGAAAGTGGTCAAATTTCCGGAGCATGCTGTTACCTTACCCCGACCGCATGCTCCATTCATACCCAATTTTTCCACAATCGATCTAATTGAGCTTCGAAGGGTTTTTGATAAAAATTATTATTCTTCCGAACCTTCTGCGGAAGTTGATACAGGGCCCACAATTTTAAAAATGTTGTTCGCACGCGGGCTGAGTATCGATATCGAAAAGGCAGAACGATTATTTCATCCTCAGATGTTGGATACTATGATCAATTGCGGCTTGTTAAGCCAGGAGAAAGGTGAGGTGAAGTCTCTCTTCCAGGCTCAACCGTACCAGGGCATGATTCTGTTCTCAGACTATTATCAATGGGAGCACTCAAATGACTATGTTTTACCCATCGGCCCAGCCGGACATTATTTGGCCAATCTCACCATCCGCCGGAAGGTCAACTCCGCACTCGATCTTGGATGCGGATGCGGGATCCAAGCCTTATTGGCGGCTCGACACAGTGCCCACGTCATTGCTACGGATATCAATCCCCGGGCGCTTGCCCTAACTCGTTTAAACTCGGCACTAAATGGATTCAAAAATATTGAAACTCTTGAAGGTCGTTACTTTGAACCTCTTCAAGGCAAAAACTTTGATCTGATTCTTGCCAACCTTCCTTATGTGATCACACCAGAAAATCGCCACGTTTACAGTGATGTCGACCAGCCAGGAAATCTCAGCATCCACAAATGGCTAATAGAAATTCCAAATCATATTCAGGAGGGTGGTTTTGCTCACGTCTTGGTTAATTGGGTGCATCGAATAGATGAAGCCTGGTGGCTCCCTTTACGCCAGACTCTCACAGATTCTCATTCTGACACCTGGTTGATCTATACGGCATCGAAACAACCTGGTGAATATGCCAATATTTGGATCGACCAACAAACCCGCAACGACCCGGTAAAATTCGAAAAAACCAAACGAGCGTGGCTGAAATGGTATCGATCAAACCATATTCCACAGATTGCCCTAGGTGCGATTGTACTGAGACGCCGGACGTCCACCGACAATTGGTTTCAGGCTGTTCAAGCTAAAAAAAACCTCGAAGGTTCTGCTGGGGACCAATTCCAGCGTCTGTTCGCAATCCACGATTTTCTAACCTCGCCGAATCCTTCAAATTTGTTGTTGGACAAAATAATCATTTCAGTGGATATGGAAATATTGCCTAACAAAGAGGAAAAAAGGTGCCTGGTTTCTCAATTGAAGGGTTTACGGCTCGAAGCCGAAATACAACCTGTTACTTCAGCACTCCTCCATCGATTGGATGGTCATACAAGCCTTCGATCAATCCTTAATATCTTATCATCGGAACCCGAATTTGCCGGAACTGACATCCGCGGTGCCGTAGAGGCGGATATAAAAACCCTCCTGAAATTGGGAATGTTGGAATTCCTTTAGGATGCCTTATGATCCATTTATTATTTTAGTAGGGTTATGAGCTTGTATATTAATCCAGGATTAATTTACTGCGTTGGAAGAGGTACATGCAGATGGCTGTCAGGATGCAATCCAGGATCAGCAATCCAACCGCGATCCACAGTACAACTTGAGTTGGATTTATTTTATCGGCATCACGGATCAGTGATTGACGCACAGTAAGCGGCAAAAATTGGACCAACATCAGCGGGATGAACAACGCCAGCATGCCGAAACTCATTAATTGCTGCGCCTGGCGAACACTTCCGGACCGCAATGAAACAAGCACTCCTACGCTCGCGGCCAGACCTGAAACCAATATAGAAAATGAGATCGCTCCGATCGACAATGGCAGGGAGAAGAGCAGGATTTCTCCATGCCCAAACGCCACATTGACCGTTATTAGACTGACCAATAGATTGACCCATGTCAGAATACAGCCATAAAGCAATGCAGACAAAATCTTGCCGATCAGGATAGCGTGGTCCGATAACCGCGTTGATAAGAGGGATTCAAGTGTATGCCTCTCGCGTTCGCCGGCAAACGAATCCGCGACGATGCCAGATACCCAAAGGAATGGCATCCACCCCCACACCATAATACTAATCGGTGAGCTCACCCAATCACGTCCATTTTGGAGAGGGAGGACGATACCAAAGATAATCACTAGCAAGACCAGGCTCATTTTGCTGCGCCCACGCGGATCACCCTGTACAAACATCTCCCGTAGCTCTTTCCATGTAACAGTAATAATGTCCGGGATCATTTTCCCACCTGCCGTTCTTCTTCAACAAGGCTTAAAAAAACCTCTTCCAAATCCGCCTTCTCCTTACGCACTTCATCAAGTTCCGCCTCCGACCGCACCAGGAGGGTTACGATTTCATGTGATCGACCCAGGTCTGTCAAATCCAGTATCAGACTGTTGCTATCGACTTCTATTTTCTTAACAAGGGGATTAGCCCTAATTTGCTCAATCGCTTGTTGGGGGAATTTACCTGTCAAATATAATCGAGGAGCAGATGTACTCGAGCGCAGTTCTTCCGGGCTTCCTATCGCAAGCAATTGTCCATGGTTGATCACTCCCACCCGACTGCACAATTTCTCAGCGTCAGCCAGATTGTGTGTGGTCAGAAAAATAGTTACACCTTCACGCTGCGCCAACGATTTGAGATCCTCACGCAAGGCGGCAGATGCTACAGGGTCCAGGCCTGCTGTCGGTTCATCAAGGAATATAAGATTCGGTCGATGCATAAGCGTACGTGCTACGGCCAGTTTCTGCTTCATTCCGCGACTCCAAAGACCAATCGGTTCCTTACGACGGTCGAATAGATCGAGCGGAGCAAGCAGTTGATGTATGCGAGTCTCTCGTTCAGACTTTGACATCTGCCAGATACGGCCATAGTAATCCAGGTTGTCTTCAGCGGAGAGTCGCTCATACAATCCGTTATATTCGAGCAATGCACCACAGCGAGCCCGGATTTGGTCCGGTTGTATCACGGTGTCGAAACCCAATACTTCCGCCTTACCTCCGTCTGGGTCGAGCAGACCGAGCAGCAAACGGATGGTTGTCGTTTTGCCGGAGCCGTTCGGACCGATAAAGCCAAACACAGTTCCAGTGGGCACTTCCAAAGAGAGACCGTCAACCGCCTTTAATTTTCCAAAGCTCCGAATTAGATTTTCGGTTCGAATTGCATACATAATTCCTCATTGCTTAGCGTATTGAAACCTTGTAATTGTCATCGATACCCCTTACTCATTTCTGCCCGGAGCGATTAATTTATTAATTGTGAGGAAGAGCCTGCCTTAATGGTTATTTTAGATATTAAAGATACCGGTTCGTGAATCAGATTACCATGATTAGAACTTTTGTTTAATTATGTTCTTGATCTTTCATTAAATTTAGTTATATAATGCTCCAGCCCACCGAATCTGTCAAGAAGAATATACTTCCTGTAAAATTTAATCCATATACCTATTTAACTCCTGAATTCAGCCCGAGATGAAGATACCAATAAAAATATGTGCGCAGTCCATAAGCCTGCGCACATATTTTTTTCATCTGTTTTATGTAGGTTTTGTGAATGACATTTTTATTTTTTTAACACCGTTTCGCCACGCGCCTGGGCCAGTAATTTACGGAACAGATCAGCTTGTAAACGTGCGTCAGCCAACGCGTCATGGGGGAGTTTCTGCCCTTTTAGAAAACGCGGCGATAAATATAACATAGAGGTTTCTTCCCAGGCACACCCGATCAATCCCATATAAAAGGCCTTTATATCAACGGCATTACGTCCAAATGGATTCTCGCCCATATATTCAAGGAAGTAGTGATTAATAAAACCCCAATCGAAGGGGGCATTGAATCCCACCATGAGTGCCCTCGTTCCTCCGGGAGCCACCTTCTGGATCCAGTCTGCAAATGCAGGCATCGCAATAATTGGCTCAATACCTTCTTTTGATAGTTTATCTACCGATAGCTCGGTTGCATGAAGTACTGACTCCACTATATCTTTATTAACCGGCTTCAATTCAATATAAAATCCGTTTTGCGGATCATCAACCATGCATGCCCCTATAGAGAGCAGGGAATACCGCCCAGGATATGGACCCGCAGTTTCTACATCGATTGAGATAAATGTTTCGCTAGGTGCAGACATATTAACCCTTGTAATATAAGATGGATTTTGTCTTAATTATTTTATCACTCAGCGGGTATTGAGCGTCTGCCCCCTTAGGGTGATGTATTTCGATGCTCCAGAAAAAAAAACGAGGGAATTGTTCAGATTCCCTCGTCGAAGATAAGTCCAGCATAAGCTGTAATAATTAATGACTTTCTTGTTGCAAACAGCCTATAAGACTGGTTATGGGTTCCTCGGGTGATGACTTTGTGATTATTAACACCGGTGCCTTTGCAGCGATAAAAACGCTTTTTACTCCACTTGTCATCAACCGGCGCGGCAAGATACCCACCGTACCGGGATTCTTCTCGATCGCCTTTACCATGCTCTCAGCGGATACTGCCAAGCGCGCCAGAGAGGTGACAGGCTGTCCATTCATTACTGCCTGGCTAAAGATACCTTGCACGTCTTCATTTGGTGAAAAAGACCACACCTGTATTGAAATGTCGCTTCCGCCCACATCTGTCCAATTTACCACCTGGCCGAGGAAGATTGATCGAACCTGATCGAGAGTTAACGATGTCACTCCATTTTGAGGATGGACAATCACTAATATATCCTCGCTCGAAATTTGGAAACTGGGAGTAGTCAGGTGATCCGGTACCCCAATACGCATAGTAACATCAGCGGACATGGGATCGGACAAATTTATAACCGCGGAGGTCGGTGCACAATTATAAAGATCATTCACCCAGGGATAGGCCGCGGACGAGACGTAAACATTAACGAGTTGTGGTGTTGTCTGGGGAGTCGGTGTACTGCAACCGGCAAGCAGTCCGAAAATGAAGACGACGAAAAAGCGTTTCATGACAAAAAACCAGGAATAAACATAGATTTAATGAGGAAAATATAAACCGCGAAATAAGTAGAAAATATGCATAAACGCTAATGATGTATTAAATACTATCCATTCCTGATTGCATTATTATTCCATTGCATCAACATCTTGGATTTTTTATCATTGAAGGTTCCATCCATTACTGCTCCGCGTATTTCGTCCATCAGTCGTATTAACGCTCGCAAATTATGAATAGACAGTAACGTCCCTGCCAATAGTTCTTTCGCAGCAATTAAATGACGGATATATGCACGTGTGAAAGTGCGGCAGGTATAGCAATCACAAAATGCATCGATCGGCCGCTCGTCCCGGGCAAAAGAGGCATTCATCAAGTTGAGCCGTCCTTCAGGTGAGAAGGCTGCATGATGCCTGGCGAGGCGAGTGGGTAAAACACAGTCAAAGATATCCACTCCACGCGCCACACCATCTATTAAGTCTTCCGGGGTTCCGACACCCATTAGGTAACGCGGCTTGGACTCCGGCAAGATAGGGCAAACCACATCGAGCATTCCATGCATTTCGTCTTTTGTTTCACCCACGGAAAGGCCGCCGATTGCAATTCCGATTGTATCGAGCGAAGCGATGAATTGCGCAGACTCAGCCCGCAGGCCGGCATCAATACCACCCTGTACGATCCCGAAAAGCACCTGGTCAGCCCGTCGCTTTGCTTTGATACACCGTTCAGCCCAATGATGCGTCCGATTCATGGCAATTTTGGTATATTCATGGTCATTGGGATCCGAACATTCGTCGAAAGCCATGATGATATCCGCGCCCAAATTCTCCTGAATTCGAATGGACCGTTCAGGTGTGAACCGGTGCGTTGACCCATCAATGTGACTCTTGAAGGTTACTCCGTCATCATCAATCTGGCGGGTCTTCGCGAGTGAAAAGACCTGAAAGCCGCCGGAATCCGTGAGCATTGGATGCGGCCAACGCATAAAGCGATGCAATCCCCCTAACTCAGCGACCAGGTCATCGCCCGGCCGCAGGTAAAGATGATATGTATTAGAAAGTACAAGCGAGGCACTTAATTCTGCCAACTGCGCGGGCGTAAGCGTTTTAACAGTTGCCTGAGTCCCCACCGGCGCGAAGACCGGTGTTTGCAGATTGCCATGCGGAGTGGTGAAAACGCCCGCGCGAGCGCGGGCGTTCTTAGCTACGATCTCAAAATTAAACATAAGAAATATTATAACCTTGACGTGCTGCAAAATGACCAAAACCAATTGTAGATATTACCTTAAGGACTTGCGTAATCACAATCCCAGGTATCAAGCCTGCGGAAATAAGTGCAGGCAACATGGTCCTGGTTTACTGCCCTGAACGATACCCAGTACATTTCATCCGCCAATGGGCTGCTGTTTTCAAACAATCGATAGAAGTAAGCCTGGCCTGTCAAAGTCATGGGAATATCCGATAAGTAAGTGGGCAAAAGCTCATCGAGCGTGATGGGATATTTTCCTTTTGCAGCATGATACGCTTCGATAGCCTGGACGATCTGATTGCCTTTCTCAATTCCCATTTTGATTTCCTGCTCTAAAGGAGAAAGTGGTGTAACCGCACTGGTAGCAACTATATAAGTTGCAGTTGGTGTGTTTATCGCAGTGTCCGTAGGTTTGGGTATAAACGTAGCAGTCCTGGTAGGGATAATGACAAAAGTAGGCCCCGATGTTGCCGTCAGGATGCCAGTTCCAGTAGAAGTTTCCGTGACCGGTGCAGCGGTGGTGAGCGTAGAAGTGGAATTTGGAGTTGGCGACTCACCCGTATTACTACTGCCAAGCCCAAAATATACCAGCAAGCCGACAGTAACTAACAAGACAAGAATCAGAAAAAGATCAATCCCTTTTTTCATTATTCAATTTATTCTATATTGGCATCTTAGAGTTCAAAGTGACTCTTGTGCAGCTCATAACCCAAAACTTACTTCCGCTGGATTGACCAGGAGCATAGGCGTGTGGATCGTAGGCATCTGCGTAAGAAATGGGTTAGTGATGGCTGCATCATAAACCGAAAACCAAGTACTTTGTGCACGTTCTATCATTGCTCCAAAATCAATTTGCACGGACATTAATACCTTCGCTTTTAACGTGAATACGCCCATAAGAAGTTCCACATCAAGCATAGAACGATTTACGACCTGCGGATCGTAATCCAAAGGCTCTTCCGCAGGAGAAGCAAGATGATAACCAATGATCCGATCGACGGGGAAAAAATACTCATTAAACTTTAGTGAATGAGGGGAAGCGCCGCCAAAAAGCAACACCTCCGTTTCCAATAAATGGAGATATCCCTTCATATCCTGCATTCGAAGCCAGATGTTTACACGTACTTCCTTTTTGGTCACCAGGTTGCCATGGATCAATTTATTCCTGGAATAAACCATTACTGAGGTTGTTTTTTCATCCGAGGTAAGATTATACATATTATCTTTTCTCTATAAAAAATATAACCGGTTATCACTAAATTATATCTGATAGATCGTATTTTACCCGCCTTTATTAATCTACCCTTCCTCTCATTCTTCTCCCCGTTTATACTCCCCATTATGGATCAAACCAAACAGTGGATCGTTTCCTCTCCAATCACTCCACAAGCAGATGAAAATCTTGTGGCTTTTCCTTCCATTCTCCGCCAGCTCCTATTCAACCGTGGGTACGCTACGGATGCCGAGGCCCGCTCTTTTCTCAAAGCTAAACCCGATTTCGACACGAATCCATATCAACTTACGGGGATGGACAAGACAATCGACCGCCTTAAAATTGCCCTGGACCATCTAGAGCCGATTGCAATTTATGGTGATTACGATGTAGATGGCGTTACCGCCACAGCTTTGCTTGTGCAGACCTTGAAAGCCTTTAATGCAGACGTGAGAGGCTACATCCCGCATCGCTTCGACGAAGGCTATGGCCTTAATAACGAGGCGCTGGACAACCTTAAAACAGCGGGCGTTAAATTGGTCATCACCGTAGATTGCGGAATACGTTCTTTTAACGAAGCGCTTTACGCTCAGGAAATCGGGCTGGATCTCATTATCAGTGATCACCACCACCCAGCTACCGGGGATTTACCTACTGCTTATGCCATCATTAATCCCAAACAAAATAATGACGCCTATCCGGATAAAAATTTAGCCGGCGTAGGGATCGCCTACAAGATTGCGGAGGCACTCACGAGTTCTAAAGCATCAGGCTTCAACCTAGATACCCTTCTTGATCTGGTCGCCCTTGGAACTGTTGCGGACCTCGCTCCGCTTGTTGGAGAAAACCGTATATTGGTACGCCGCGGATTGAAACAGATCAGACAGACAGAGCGGCAGGGACTATATTCTCTCGCCAATGTGGCGGAGATCCCAATTGGCAAGACGACAGCAAGTCAAATCGGATACTCTCTCGGTCCGCGTCTTAACGCTGCCGGGCGACTCGATTCCGCACTGGCTGCCCTTGAATTACTCACAACGACTGACATTATGCGCGCCGGGCAATTGGCCCAACAGCTTGATATCCAAAACCGTCAACGCCAGGCATTGACCCGAGTAACGCAGGAAAAAGCTGAAACGCTTGCTACCGTGGATGAACATGATCCTTATTTACTTTTCGCCGTCGATGAAGAGTTCAATCCCGGAGTCGTAGGTTTGGCAGCTTCACGATTAATGGAGACTCACTATCGTCCGGCAGTTGTTGCAGCAAAAGGTCCGGAGGAGACACGTGGATCGTGTCGGTCCATTCCCGAATTCCACATTACCGACGCGCTTGACCAATGTGCCGACCTACTCGTACGGCATGGCGGTCATGCAGCCGCTGCAGGCTTTACCGTCCGGAATGAAAACCTGGCTGAACTGATCAGCCGTATGAAGAATATTGCGCGAACTCAATTAAGTAACCGCGAACTCCATCCAACTCTAGCGGCAGATATGGAAGTCCAGCTAATAGAATTAAACTTCGAGCTGCTCAAACATCTCACTTATTTTGAACCGAATGGCTATGGGAATCCGGATGCAACATTCGTATCCCGCAACCTAAAGGTAAAGAACTCACGGACCGTCGGTGCGGAAGGCAAACACATCAAAATAACCTTCGAAAACGAGCACGGCTTGTTTATAGACGCGATCGGCTTCAGGTTGGGTCACCTGCAACGGACTCTTCCATCCCGAGTCGACGCCCTATTTTCATTTGAATCCAATGAATATAATGGACGGACAACATTGCAACTTAATTTGAAGGATCTAAAACCTGCAGGGCAAACATCCAAGGCCTAACAACCGTATCCTAATACATTTATGGCCCCCACCTTGGTTGATAATCACAATAATCGTTATTTGTCAGGCGCTTTAAACCCGTGCCATCCATACGCATGATATAGATTTCACAACCATTAACATCGTTAAATTTATCGAAATAAGCAGTAAAGGTTATCCATTGGCCATCGGGTGAAAAGGACGGCCCCTGGCTGTCCCCGCCGGTTGGAGAGATTTGGTGTTGATTGGAACCATCCGGGTTCATAATGTAGATTTCCCGCTTCCACGGATCGCCGGAGTAAGTAGCGATCAAATTCTGCGGCGACCAATCACTCCGGCCGCGCAAGGCCGGAAGATTACTCACTTTCCTTAAACCACTTCCATCGATATTAATAAAATATAGTTGATCCAAGCTTTCTTTGTTCGAAGCAAATAATATTTGATTCCCATCCGGCGACCAAGTCGGATCCCACGCCGGGACAGGAGATACTTGCCGAAAATTTCCACCTTCCCGGTCCATGAGCCACAAGGTTGGATGGTTAGGGTCGGTTGTATAACGGGTAAATACAATCGCCTTCTGATCAGGGGATATTTCGGGTCCATTTAGGTCGCCAAAAGCATACGTCAGGGGTTTGGTCATGCCTTTACTAAGATCGTAATCATAGATTTCATAATGGTGACTTTGTGGGTCGTAACCCGAATAGACTACATCTTGTCCATCAGGCGATAACGATGGATAAAAATGACGATCATTATCTTCCATCGTCAACCTGTGATAATTTGTTCCGTCCGCATTCATAATACATATCTGTTCGGAGGATTGAAGCTTATAGATCTGGCAGGTTAAAACAATGTGACCAGTGGGTTGACCTGTGGGAGAGCCAACAGCCGTTGGAGGCGTCGCGTACTTGGGAGAACCGGTAGAGATCATGACCTGTAGCGTAGCCGCAAAATCAGGGGTTGAAATTGACGGCTTAGTCAATATCCGAAAAAAGCCAGGACCGAAGATCCCGATAAATAACAAGAAGCCACAGATAATGACCAGGCCTGTGGCTGCAAAGTAAATACGGTTGGAGGATTGTTTCGGGTCGGTCGAAGGGTCAGTCACCCATTAATTGTAACCCGTCCATATCGAAAATAGGCTGCGCAGGCTCCTTCAGAGGAAACCATCGTAGCACCAAGCGGATGTTCGGGGGTGCAGAGGGTGCCGAATGCAGAGCAACCCTGGGGTTTGTTCATGCCTTGGAGAATTTCTCCGGCAATGCAAAGCGGCGATTCTTCCGCTTTTATCTCACCAACATCAAATTTCCGTTCTGCATTGAATTCATCGAATTCCGATTTCAACCGCCAGCCACTCATCGGTATCGTTCCTATACCGCGCCATTTTCGATCGCATTCTTCGAAGACTTGAGCGATATGATCCTGTGCGGCCGTGTTCCCTTCGAACGTTACCACCCGCGAATAGGGGTTGGATATTTCAACCTTGCCTTGCTCAAGAAGTTTCACGGTCTCCAATATTCCCTGCACAATATCAAGCGGTTCAAAGCCGGTCACAACCATGGGGATCTGGTATCGATCAACCAGTAGAGGATATTCATGGTAGCCCATCACCGCGCAAACATGACCCGCCAGCAAAAATCCCTGGACACGGGATGTTGGGGATGAAAGTATTGCGTTGATGGCAGGAGGCACGCGTACATGCGAAACAAGGATACTGTAATTGGTAAGGCCAAGCGATCGTGCTTGTAGAACACTCATCACATTCGGCGGTGCAGTAGTCTCAAAACCGATTGCAAAGAAAACGACTTGTTTCTCAGGATTTTCTCGGGCTATTTCCACCGCATCCAACGGGGAATAGACTATGCGCACATCACCGCCTGCGGCTTTCACAGAGAAAAGATCCCGGCCCGAGCCAGGTACGCGCAGCATGTCACCATATGAGCAAAATATAACGTCGGGTTGAGATGCTATGATGAGTGCCTTATC
>CAZPCR010000041.1:0-12892 GCA_964585035.1 uncultured Anaerolineaceae bacterium | reverse complement strand
AAACCCAAAAATCGAAGTATTCCTACCAGTACCAAAAACCTGCAGTCGAACAAAAGAAAATGAGGGAGCTAGATAAAGTATTTCAAACTGAACCAGAGAAGGTTTTACAAAGCAGGGAGGATGGTTTCCTTAAATCTGAAACCGATGACGTATTCCGCTCAGAACCGGATCAAATGCTTCCACATTTGAAAATAAAGAATTAATCACAATTGGACGAAATCGTCTGGAAAACTATATCTTACACCTGGAAAATTATTGCTGTTTGATCTAGGAAATATTCTTAAATAATCCGTTTAATATTTTTTCAACCAAATATTAATCAGTTAATTCGATTTTGTATACTTAGAATCGCAATTATTTTGAATTATTTTAATCTTTTAAATACCATTTAAAAATCGAGGTAGATGTTTGTTCTTTAGGCGGCAATTTTCTTAACCTCCCTCTCCACTTCACTCACTCAATAGTCCGATATGCAACTTTACAAATGGTTTTCTAATATCATATTTCACAATACAGTTTATAGTTTGATTGAAATGGGGATTCCAGCTCTGCTTATGTTGGTAAGTACGCCATTTCTGTTATCCGGAATGGGTGCTGCTAGCTATGGGCTTTGGAGTTTAGGCTTAGCCTTTTTAGGTTTAATAGGACTCGCTGACATTGGGATCGGGGCAGCTACAACGAAATTTATCGCGGAATATGTTGAAAATAATGATATTAAAGGATTGTCTGAAATAATCACAATATCATTTGCTATAACTTTATTTGTGGGAACAATATTTACCGGAATTCTTCTTTTACTGTCATCTTGGATCGCTTCGTTTTTTATTTCATCTGAATTCTCAATCGGCGTCATTACATTTATCTTCCAAATTTGTATTTTTGGACTCTTTGCTATATTGATTGAGAATATCGGGCTGGCTATCCCAAGGGGCTTCCAAGATTACAGAACAACAACAATTCTTCTTTCTGGACAAAATGTCCTGACGATTTTATTTGCTGTCTGGATCGTATTTATAAGGGGTACGATCACCCAAATTTTCATTGGTATGGTTATTATTGTCTGGTGTTTTGCGATTGGCAGTTTAGTGATCGCTTTGTATAGAGTAAGAAAAAGGGGAATTAATTTTGCCTTTTCATTGAACACTTTCCATAAATTTATTGATTTCATGTTCTTTATGGGGTTGACAGGAATTGGATTAAAAATATTTTCTTTATTTGATCGGGTAGTTGTTGCTCAAACTCTTGGCCTTGAAGTGGCAGCATACTACTCTATAGCAACTGGGATAGCCAATAAATTTACCGCTTTTGGAACCGCGGCTACACAGGCACTATTTCCTGCTTTTAGTTCATGGTATGTTAATAAGGAAAAGAATTCTATCTGGGAGAAATTAAAGACAGCAACTTTACTAGTGGGAATTGGATCAATAGTACCTGGATGCTTCTTATTGGTATTCTCACAACCATTGGTCTATTGGTGGTTGGGAAAACAAAACGGCAGTGCAGTTTTGATCCCCTTACAGATCTTAATACTTGTTTATATGGTTAAAACGGTTACCGCTCCTTCCTATCAGGCAGCAAATGGCTTGGGTTTTCCATGGATGACAACCTTAACAACCATAATCGGTAGTTTTGGAACAATCGGTCTAATCATTATTCTGGGTAAATCATTCGGTTTTATCGGTGCGGCTTGGGCAAATATTGCAATCTGGGTTAATTTATCGCTGCCAATATTTCTATATTATAAAATATTCCGTAAAAAATATTCCGTGAATCCATTATTATCTAATTGAGGTGTTAATTTGTGGGTTTTTTGTTGCGGCATGAAAAGGTCCGGATCAACTCTTCAATATAATATTGTGAAAAATATGGTTGAAACCCTTGGCATAGGCATCGGAGTAGGCTATGTTGAAGCGCATTCGTTCGCTTCATTAATGCAGGAGTATAAGGATGATGGCAAATTCCTTATAGTTAAGTCCCATACATTTATAGCAGAATATCCAATGCTTTACCAACATAGACATGCGCTGGCAATTTTCAGCTATAGAGACATAAGGGATGTAACTCTATCTTTAATGCGTAAGTATTCAAAACCTTTTTATAAAATCCTGCTTAATGGTGAATTACCGGAAATCATTGAAGACGATTATTTATGGTCGAATGTTGACGGAACCAGACGGTCAAGGTACGAACGATTTGTTTCTGATTTAGAAGAGGAAATCATTGGTATTGCTCGTCATCTAAATATTAAAATCGACAACAAACTCGTCAACCAAATTATCCAGAATACAAATGTTGAAGCTCAAAAGGGGAGAGTGGCCGGTTTCGATTGGCAAAAAGCTGTTCGATATTCAGATGAAATTACTTACATGCCTGATACCTTGCTCCATTCAAACCATTTTCAATCGGGGAAGGTGGCTGAATGGAAGATTGCCTTTTCTCCACTCCAAATATTGGCAATTGAACTTATAACTCATAATTGGCTGGAAAGGAATGGTTATGAGATTAGCCATCCTCAAACTGTTTATTTTCTGGAAAATCTTGGAAAATGGGTTTCTTTATTTACGATCCAATCAAAAAATAAGCGTGATCAACGGCGGCTCGGACTTTAAAGAACTAGGTATCATCTTAAAGCCCCTAACAAAATCTCTTAAACAAGCTTCTTTCGTGGTTTTGCAGTCCTGTTAAGATTAGTTCTATTAAAGATGACGTGAGATAGCAATGGTTATTTCTGACCAACCCCTAGTGAGCGTAGTAATACCATCGTTTAATCAATCCAAATTCATTGAGGAAACAATTAATTCTGTTTTACTTCAGAACTATCGTCCGCTTGAAATAATTGTAATAGACGCTTGCTCAACAGATGGGACGATCGATAAATTGCATAAGTACGATAATGTGTCAGAAGTAAGATGGATATCCGAACATGATAATGGGCATGCAGACGGGGTCAATAAAGGGTTTATTTTAGCTAGAGGTGAAATTATTGCATGGATAAACTCCGATGACGTTTATTATTCCACTGATGTCGTGAAAATGGTCGTTGAGTATTTCACGAAAAAACCAAAAGTTGATGTGGTTTATGGGGATGTGGCTATAATTTCAATAAACAGCACTTTACTTAGATTGTTTCTTTTACCCCCATTCAATAAAGAACGAATTCTTCGACAAAACTATATTTCTCAACCTGCGGTATTTATTCGTAAATATGTTGTAGACGAAGAAAAACTTAATATCAATCAAGTCGGGCTGGATTATGAATACTGGTTGCGTCTCCTAATAAAAGGATACTGCTTTTCTCATACCAATAAAATATTTGCTTGTGATCGGCATTATCCCGAAAGGATTTCTGTTAATCAGAAATCTATAATTGAATCACAAATTGCAATTGTAAAAAAGCGATTGGGACTTTCTCGACCAAATTATGTTGTACTGCATTTTATCGACCGTATATATCAGGCTTTTTGCAGGATAAAAGGATTCATGCTTCTTGTCTTTATGGCCGTGTTATGTGATAAGGACAAAATCGTATTTCCCATAAAGATTGATTCTTATCCGAAATTGTTATGGAGGCAAATGACCAAAGCCGTAGGGTCGGATTTTAAATTTAAAAGAACTTTATGAAAACAGCCTCAACTTTTCACTTAAAAACCAATGTCATCTGGTATCCCCTGGTTATTCTTGCATCCAGTGGGTTACTAGGTGTTATCATATCAATGTCTTTAACAGATAATATCGTCCTTTTGCTCATTTTGTTATTTTTTGCTTTGAGTATTTTGTTTATCGCAAAACCCACTTGGCTTTTTTATCTTTTTATGCTGTTTTTTGTTTTTAGTGAGGTTAGTGTGGGGCAATATTCTATTCAGCCTTCGTTGTCGAATGGATTTAGTATTCTGGCAATAGGCATTATTATTTTTTACGGTGTATTTGGAAAACGCTTTTATGCATTGATACAATCGCCCCAACAAAGAAATCTATTCCTTGGATTGATAATAATATTAATAATCGAGATTATTTCGGGGATAATAAATAACTCATTAAGGCCCATTGCCACTCGTTTATCGAATTTAATTACCCTCTTGTTTTTTTTGCTAATAGTGCGTGATAGAGAAACATTGATGCGGGGACTTTTCCTCGGAGTTATTAGTGTTGGAATGCTCAGCATATTGACGATACTGGCAAGTCTAAACCTCAACCCACTGGGATATAGAGCTCCGGTAAGTTGGGATAGTACGCCTTGGGAAAATTATATTCACAGGGCGATTGGTCTACCAAACATGCAAGGAGGTTTGCATAGCATATACATCCTTGCTTTCTTGCCTTTGGCGATTTTACTTGTAACTAACGGGAAGAGGCTAAAAATTAATCTGGGAATACAAATAATCAGTGCTATCACAGTCGTTCTTGGAATATTAGCCTTGCTAATTGCATCTTACAGGTCCGGATGGATAGGGCTGATGGGTTCTTTGTTCTGTTTATTATGGTTTTATAACAGATTTTTACGTTTATCCAATACTGGTAAGTCCCTTTCTATTTTTTTTATGGTTGGAATTATTATATTGCTAATATTTCCCTTCAGTGCAGCTGTTTACACTTACATCTATAATCTTATTTTTAATATCCGTTCACAAGGCATTGATGCTCGATTAATCCAATACCAATTTGTCTACGATCGAATGTTATCACCTTCTATACACCAGGTCTTTGGTTTTGGATACGATGATTTTGCCGTAAGTTTCATGGCGTACGTAGGGCAACAAGGGTTGACCAACCCAGAACTTTATCCGTGGATACATAATTATTATTTTGGCCTTCTTTATGCATCTGGCTTGCTGGGATTTACCTCGTTTTTATTGTATCTTTTTTATATTATGAGAAATTTATATAGGCAGGCTGCTTCGGCAGATTATCTTATACGGATTCTTGGCACTGCAATATTTGCAAGTCTGATAGGGATATTTTCGGTCCTGTTATTTACAGCAGAGACTTCTGGATTACATATTGTATGGATATTAATTGCTGCATCCGCATTTGTTTATAAAATTGGCATAAACCCTTTTTATCAAAAAAATAAGATTCTTCAATGATAATCATTTTAGCGCCACACCTGGAATACCCCCTTCGCAATGGAGGAGATATTTACGTTGAGAAAATCGGGCATTATTTGAGTCTTGTCCGCGGGCAAGTCATAATTTTAGGTACTGATACTGTTACCCTTTATCAAAATGGCGAGATTGTAAACCAACAAGCATTTCAAAACAAGTTTCGAACTAAATTCTGGGCGGCAATTCGCACTTTGGCATTCAATAGCCATTATCTCGTTGAAAAATTGTTGACAAAAGAATACCGTCAAAGAGCACGGGAATTGGTCCAGCAAAACTCAGAAGCAACCCTTGTTTATAGTTATATTTCAACTGCCAGCTTAGAACTAACGCAGGGATCCGCAATGGTAATTACACAAAATGACGAAATTGCCTTTTATAGAAGTCAGCAGATAGGCAAAATAAATCCTCTGCAGAGATATGTAGCAGTACAATCTGAAAAATGGATATCGGATTTTTTGAGACACTCCAAAAATGATTATATATATGTCCATATCTCAGAGCCGGATCAGGTTGCGTATTCAAATTATGTTCCCCGCCATAAAAGTATTCTGGTACCCGCTGGCGTTGAACCTCACTCTTACTCTCTATCACTCAATAAACTGGACAATAAAATCCGTCTCCTGTTTTGTGGTTCGTTAAGTGTACAAATGAATTTGGATTCCCTGCTTTATTTTAAGGAAAAAATTTGGGGCTCCATTAAAAACTCTTTTAAGGGGATGGTGGAAGTTTGGATTGCTGGAAGTCATCCTACCCTAGCTGTAATTAACCTTTGCAAGAGTCAGGGTTGGACACTCTACCCAGATATAAGTGATGATGAATTAAACAACCTGTACGAACGGGCAACATTTGGAATATTGCCGTTTGAGTATTCAGCTGGTGCAAAGATAAAACTTTTGAATAGCTTGGCTGCTGGCTTACCTGTTCTGGCAACCGCAGCCTTAAAAAACCTGCCCGAACAAGATTTTCTACCGAATTTATATTCAAATGACCCACAAAAATGGTTGGAGCATTTACAAAAATATCGAATCAAGAGATATGACGTTTCTGAGCGAATTGCGTGTCAGCAGTTTGCTTTGCAATATAGCTGGCAAAAAATTGTTGAAAAGATGGATATTGATTTAAGAATGATGGGGTACTAGTTAACTATTATGATAAGTTCTTCGTATCTTTAACGCTACTAATTAATGTTCAATTTTCTGGGACGCTTTGTTTTTGTGACTCATTTAGGATGGAGTGTGTAGCCAATTATTTCTTTTGGTTGCTGAGGTTTTTGTGTTTATGTAATTGGTTTTTTATCGAAATGAAAATTAGATATTTGATTTCTCAAAATGAGTGGCTCGAATACTCCTCTTTTATACAAAAGCTAGTACAAAACTATCCTGTACACAAAATATGCGATATCGGGGGAGGCGCGAACCCGGTCTTGCCGCTCGGCTTCATTAAATTAAATCACTTGGATTGCACGGTTCTGGATATTTCCAGTGAGGAGTTGGACAAAGCTTCGGATGACTATAAAAAAATGGTTCAGGATATAGAAGCGAGGGACTTTATTCCATCCGAACAATTCGACTTTGTGGTAACTAAAATGATAGCGGAGCATCTACATAATGGTAAATTGTTCCATAAAAATGTTTTCGCCATGCTTGAACCAGGAGGCATCGCTGTTCATTATTTCCCGACGCTTTATTCATTGCCTTTCCTTATGAATAAGTTGACCCCTGAATGGTTGTCATCGTTTTTATTGGATGTATTTTTACCCAGAGATCGCTATAGATTTGGGAAATTTCAAGCTTATTACAGCTGGTGTTACGGCCCCACACCGTCAATGTTGGCGATGCTTACTGAAATTGGATATGAAATAATCGAGTATGTCGGGTTTTTCGGTAGTGTGTACTATAAAAGGGTCCCGATAATACGGAAATTGCACAGATTATATTCAAATTATTTGGTAAAACATCCAAACCCTTATTTAACCAGCTTTGCTCAAGTCACCTTGCGTAAGCCTGTAAATCATCTCGCATGAATTACTTTCCTGTAATTGGATTTGAAAACGGAATAAACTTTTATATTTTGGTAAAAAGTAACTCCTAAAGCTTGGTTCGAGATTCCCCTTGTTATATTTAAAACTGGACAAGTTTACAAAAATACTGCCCGATCCCTATCTTTTTTCGGCACTTTTATTGGGCGTGGCTGCGGGTATTGAACATCGATCTGCTCTTCAAGGGTTGACTTGTCAATTTGTAGTCGATATTGGCGCAAACCGGGGTCAATTTACTCTGGTGGCAAGAAAATATTTTCCTGGTGCAAAGATAATTTCCTTCGAACCTTTGTTTGAACCGGCAGCTATTTTTCGCCGTTTATTTAGTAAGGATCCTAAGATTATTCTCCATGAACTTGCTATAGGACCTAATGATGGGGAAATGACGATCCATGTTTCCTGTGAAGATGATTCATCATCTCTTTTGCCGATCACAACATTACAGAATAAATTATTCCCTGGCACGGATGAAAAGGAAGTCCGGACGATCCGGGTTAAACGGCTGGACGCGGTATTGGATCCAGAGGAGATCGAAAGACCTGCTTTGCTCAAGTTGGATGTCCAGGGGTTTGAGAGGCAGGCTTTGGAAGGCTGCAGGTTACTCCTCCCGTTGTTTTCCTATGTTTATGTCGAATGCTCATTTGTAGAGCTCTATGCCGGTCAAGTTCTTGCACATGAAGTTATTACTTTCCTGGGCGATTTTAAGTTCGTTCTTTCCGGCGTTTATAACTTAAGTTATGACAAAAGAGGAAGAGCTATTCAGGGCGATTTCCTCTTCCAAAAATGAGTTGATGAGATGGGATATGCGTATTCTTCTTGTGGGTATTAATTTTTATCCGGATCTGACGGGTGTCGGAAAATATTCGGCAGATATGGCCGCTTATCTGTCAGGCGAAGGGCACCGGGTCCACATGGTCACGGCACCGCCGTACTATCCTTATTGGCAGGTACAGCCGGGTTATAAGGGATGGCAGTACAAACTTGAAGCATGGAAGGGGATCCGGATCTTCCGCACACCGGTTTGGGTGCCTAAAAAGCCAACGGGTATAAAACGTCTGATCCATTTGATTTCATTTGCGATTTCAAGTATTCCCTTGCTGCTGGGTCATGTGGTCTGGCATCCCGATATCGTCATCTGTATTGCACCGGCGGTCTTTTCCGCTCCTTTTGCATGGTTGACGGCACGTTTGAGCGGCGCAAGGTCCTGGCTCCATATTCAGGATTTTGAGTTGGATGCCGCCACTTCATTGGGCATGTTGCCTGCGGAAAATTTCCTGACAAAATGGGCCCCCCGCGGCGAAAGCTGGCTGTTGGCCCGCTTTGACCGAGTGTCGACAATTTCAAAATGTATGATGAACCACCTGGTACAAAAAGGTGTGTCTCCGGACCATATCCTTTATTTCCCAAACTGGGTCGATACGAATTTGATTTTTCCTCTTTTAGAACCTCATCCTTCGTTGCGTAAAACTTTGGGTATACCGGATGACAAGATTGTAGTTTTATATTCCGGGAATATGGGCTATAAGCAGGGTCTCGACGGCGTGATGGCTGCAGCAAAGGAATTGTTGCAGGTTCCCGATATTCTATTCGTAATGTGTGGAGAGGGAGCGGTGCGCGCAAATTTGGAAATAGGCGCAGTTGATCTGCCGAACGTAAGATTCTTGTATCTCCAGCCGCTTGAAAAATTGAATCAATTATTGAATATGGCCGATATTCATATCCTGCCGCAACGGGCAGATGCCGAAGATTTGGTTATGCCATCGAAGTTATTGGGTATGCTGGCAAGTGGCAAGCCGGTCATCGCTATGGCGAACCCTGGAACCGAAATCGGGGATGTAATAAGCTGCGTGGGAGTTCGGGTTCCGCCTGGTGATACCGGCGCCTTTTGTGAGGCTCTTCTCGGTCTGGCATATTCTACGATGGAACGGCGCCGCCTCGGTGAAAAGGGGCGTGCATATGTCTGCGATAATTGGAGCGGGGATATTGTCCTGACTCATTTCTGCAGGGACTTGCATGGTTTATTGACAGAGGCGGTCCTCAAATCAAAGATGGGTTGGATAACCCATAATGGGGTCTGATAATTATGGGTAAGGTTTGAAATCCACATTATATGGTACGTGGAGTATATAAATATATGGAAAAAACCTTTGATGGAAGCTTAAACGAAGTTAAGCACGCCGGTCCGGAAACGAGGGCGATCAAAAGTCGTTGGTCGCTGATGGATTCCAACGCGCGCCTTTGGATGACTTTCGTTTTATTGTTCACGGATATGCTCTGTCTCGTTGTGGCCATTCAACTTGCCATACTGTTTCGAGGTCCGCTGGGGATGGCGTTCAATATGTACAGGGAAAATATCCTCATCTTGTTGGCAGCCACTATGATAGTGATGTTTTTCCGCAAAGGACTGTATCCCGCTGTGGGTTTGAGTTATGTGGAAGAACTGCGCGATATTGTGAGCAGTACTACTTTTGCTTTTTTAATCCTGATCGGCGTTACATTTTTGCTTAAAACTACTTTTATCTATTCACGTCTTATCCTGGTTTTTGTATGGGTTCTCAGCCTGGTTTTTATTCCGGTTGGCAGGTATCTTGTACGCAAGCTCCTTATTCGTTTGCAGTTGTGGGGTGAACCGGTGGCGATCATCGGAGATGGCCACAAAGGTCCGGCACTAGCTGAATATTTCAAGGCCAATTTGCAGCTTGGCTTCCGGCCAGTGGCAATTCTTAGGGATGAGTACTTTTCGAAGGGGAGTTCAGAGGATACTCCCTTGATGTCTCTGGAACAGGTCAAGGAAAATGCACATTTGCTGTCCTTGAATACTGCGCTGGTAGTGATCAAAGACCTCAATGAGTTGGACTTGCTTGTCAGCCGCTATCGGTTTGTATTTCAACGTGTAATTTTGGTCAAAGGTCGGAATGGCAGTTATATTTTAAACAGCCTCAAATCCATGGATTTTTCTGACATCCTCGGTTTTCAGGTGATGAATAACCTGTTGAATTTCTGGGCGCAATTGTTGAAACGGATGATCGATGTCGCGATCGCAGTCCTGGGTTTGCTCTTCCTTTCTCCTTTCTTTGCAGTGACTATGTTATGTATCCTGATTGATACGGGAGGGAGAGTGTTCTATCGGCAGGAGCGCTTGGGACGGAATGGGAAGAAGTTTGAAGTGGTAAAGTTCCGTACCATGTATTGGGGTGCCGATAAGATCTTATCGGAAAAATTGGCGGGTGATCCGGATTTGCAGGCGGAATGGGATCGCTACCAAAAATTGAAAGCCGATCCCCGCATCACACGGGTGGGTAGGTATTTGCGGAAGTTTAGCCTGGATGAGCTGCCGCAGCTCTGGAATGTCCTGAAGGGCGAAATGAGTCTGGTCGGTCCGCGGCCGATGTTGGTTGACCAACGCGAGCTTTATGGCGAATCTTTCAAAGAATACATCCAGGTCACACCGGGCATTACCGGCTTGTGGCAGGTCTCGGGCCGTAATAACACATCCTTTGCCCGGCGGGCTGAGTTGGATATTGAATATATTCAGCGTTGGTCCGTCTTCCTTGATATTTACATCCTTATCAGGACCACCAAGATCGTATTCTGGCAGCAAGGAGCTTATTGATCCATTTACTAGCTCAGGTGAGATCTAAAACCAAATTTCTTTAGAAGCTTCCTGGTGTAAGAAAGATCCACGAATTTTTAAAATTTAATAACTGACCATCTCTAAAATCCACTTATCACTTTATATTTTGAAAGTGGGTATAATAAAGAACATGTGTTCTAAAGCGAATGGTTTCTTCTGTCATTAGGGAAGGGTTGTCAGTTGCAATGTCCAACCCAAAGAAGTTGTTGGTCATTGCATGCCTTACAGGACGAGGTCGAATATTCTGCGAGTTGGGACAATCTGTTTTTATCTTCACAGGATAGTATTCGATCCTCCCAAAACTAAGCCATTTTCTACTCAAAATTATTTTGAGGTTCTACGAAAATTATGCGTATAGTCGATTTATTAAACAGGATATTGTTTGTTGCATTGCTAGTTCTGAAATCAAATCAATACAACTTTGCGGGTAATTAAAAATAAAATGCCATCCGTTTTGTTTGTTTGTAGAGCTAATCAATTCCGGTCCCCACTTGCTGCGGCTTTTCTGCTTCGCCAGATCGCGTCGGACCATCACTCGAAGGATTGGAACGTGGGGAGCGCTGGCACCTGGACAAAGCCTGGTCTGCCTGCTGCATCGGTGGCAATTCGTATCGCCGACAGACTGGAACTTCCCGGGCTAAATGATCATCGCACCCGCCAGGTCAATCTGGAACTCCTCGAAGATTATGATCTGATATTGACGATGGAGAGAGGCCAGCTTGAAGCGCTTGCCAGCGAGTTCCCTGCCAAGAAGGGCAGGCTGATGCTTCTATCCGAAGTCGCGGATGGTTTGCCCTATGATATTCCAGATCCGATTGACTTAATTACAGACCCTGAGGAAGTGGCGTCCGAGTTAAAGATTTTGATCGAAAAAGGCGGGAATAAGATTTTTCATCTAGCGGAGGCCATCCATAATGCCAGAAATGTTCAACCTGAAAGTAATTCATGACCAAAAGCGATCAGCATCACTACAATTTACAAGATTACGTTAATATCATCCTAAACTCCGAGAAGCGGGCAATACCTTCTTCAAATCAACCTGTCGTCTCCGTGGATGGGGGTAATGTTGGAGAGCCTCCTAAATCCGGCGGCAATAAACAGGTTGAAAAACATGCTTCTGGTCGTAAAAAATCAGCCTGGCGCCTGGTTATAGTGTTTGTATGGGTTATTATCCTGGCAAGTATGATCCTTATCGGTATTAAGGGCTGGCAGGTTTATCAATTGATGCAGGTCGTAAATGGAGATTTTAGCAATTTGGAAAAGTTTGACATTTCTTCCCTGAATTCGGGGTCACTTGAGCAAGTTGGCACTTTGTTGGATAAAACCCACAATGATATTGCAACGCTTCATGGTCAGGTCCAGCAGTGGTTGGGTTTGGGTAAGGTCCTCGGTTGGCTTCCGGTTTACGGTGGCGATCTAAAGAATTCTGGTGACCTGTTGGAGTTGGGATCGGACCTGACGGAGGCCGGCTCCCAAACTTACAAGGCCGCCCTCCCGATCTGGCAATCCGTTCAAGCAAATCAAGGGAATCTACAGGCTGATGCCCTGACCGAAGAATTGTTGAATGCCCAACCTGCTTTGTCCGAAGCCCAGATAGCCCTGGGACAGGCTGAGTTGGTCCGTCAACGGATCAATATAAATGAACTCACACCCACCACCGGCGCATTTATTAAAAGCGTCGATGCTTACTTATCCTCGTTTAAAGATGGACTGTCATTGGCTTTATCCATTCCCGTATTAATGGGAGAAGGCAAGGATGGCCCTAAAACCTATCTCATCCTGATCCAAAACGAAGACGAATTACGGCCAACTGGTGGTTTTATTACGGCTGTCGGGAAAGTCATGATTGAGAATGGGAAGTTGATCAGTTGGAATATCGAAGACTCTTATTCTGTGGATGATATTAACAAAGCCTATCCCAGTGCACCATGGCAGTTGCAAAGTTTCATGAACATACCCATCATGACCTTCCGTGATTCAAACTGGTTTCCCGATTTTCCAACCGCTGTCATATGGGCCAGGTACCTTTATGCCTACACCGATACTTCCCCGTTGAACGGCATGATCACAATTGACCAACATGTACTCAAAACTATGTTATCGGTGACTGGGCCGCTC
>CAZPCR010000040.1:0-12899 GCA_964585035.1 uncultured Anaerolineaceae bacterium | reverse complement strand
CGCAACATCGGCCCGGTCATGCAGATCGTGCGCGATATGGAAAAGGTTTGTCCCGAGGCCTCGTTCATCAACTTCACCAATCCGATGGTGCGCATTTGTGACGCTGTCAACCGTCACAGCCGGATAAAAGCGGTGGGCCTGTGTCATCAGATCTACGCAGGTTACAGCATGGTGGGTGTGGCGCTTGCAAAAGAACTTGGCATCGAGGTGCCTCCTGAATTGACCGGCATGCACGCGGCCGTGGACCAGGCCGCCGCGCACGAAAGCCTCAAGAAGCAGGTGATACCCCTACTGGACATTCGCGCTGCAGGATTGAACCACTTCACCTGGATACTCTCCATCCATGATCGAAAAAAAGGAGAGGATTTATATCCACTGTTTCGCAAACGATTTTTCGAGCTGGACCCAAAGTTCGAACCACTCACAAGGGACATCTTCTCGGCATTCGGGTTGTTTCCGGTTCCTGGAGATACCCATCTTTGCGAATACCTGCCCTGGGTCTCCGACCCGCAAACAAAACCCTGGGAGAAATACAATATCCGTCTTTATGATTGGGACCTGATGGCATCCGTCCGCGATTTCGAATTGGATCGCCTGGACAAAATGGCCGATGGAAGCATGACCATCGAGGGTTTAAAGGATACGGATTCCGAAGGGGCGCTCGAAATGATCGAAAATATGGCCGGGGCGGGCTCTCACTATCATGTTGCTGCCAATCTCCCCAACCAGGGTCAGATCTCGAACCTGCCATCTGGCGCAACTGTTGAGACGCCGATCATGGTGGATGGGGCGGGCGTCCATCCCGTGCATGTAGGCGCGCTGCCCGAACCAATCGCAGAACTATGCCGGCGCGAAATAACCGTGGCGCAGCTATGTGTCGATGCGTCAGTTGATGGAGACCGCGATAAAGCTTTACAGTGTTTGCTACTCGACCCGATGATAACGGATATCCAGGCAGCAAAGAACATACTCGACGACTATCTTTTGAGCTATAAAGAATATCTGCCGCAGTTTTGGAAAAAGGCGGGGGCATCATGAAGAGGCAATATTGTTAAGGTTATAACCATTATTTTTTGTATCTCATAATCTTGATAAGAAGTAAGTAATTCTCCTTTCCAGGCTTTCAGTGTGAAGCGAAGTTATTATGCGAAACATAAGAGCAATAAATTTTGTGGACGCGTAGTTGTATCACTTTCACTAACCCGACTCATTACTGCGATGAATTTAATTACTGAGTCAAAATAATTCGCTTCGTGAGTCAGAGTGATCACTTTAACAACACGTTGATTGAATGAATTTACCGAAGTTGAAGAAAAAACATGGTCGTCTTAACAAATACGTCGATTATCAATCGAATTATCAAACCTTAAAATATTTAAATTCATGCCCAAATACAGGCTTAAAGCCTTGAATATTTCCATATATGGCGGTAATATAACAATGATGATGACAATTACATTCATCATCTGGATATAACTTTTCGACATCATCAATCAAAAAATCTTTAAGATGAGTTAATCCAATCAAGATCAATAAAGAGAATCAAATGTACCTTTGTGTTTTAAGCAGTTTACCTGAAGAACCGGATCCTCCATACGATCCATCCCCGCACCTCGAGGGAAGGAAATGGAGACATCATGTTGTTCAGAACACGAACGTGGAAGACCAGATCAAGACCTTGATGGATGACGGCGTGGATGTTTTCATCAACCTGTGCGATGGTACGCCCGATGAGCCCGTGGCCGGCATCAAACTTGTCAAGGCTATGGAAAAATTAGGAGCGGCTTTCACAGGCGGCGACTCATCCTTCTTCGATCCCACCCGCCAGGAGATGAAGCGCGTGGCTGCACGTGTAGGTGTTCCCACGCCGGCATCCACGTTCGCGAAGTCAATGGTCGACGTCGAACGCGCCAGCCGAACTTTACGTTTCCCGATGCTGGTTAAACCGCCGCATGGTTTTGCCAGCTTTGGAATACGAAAAGATTCACGCGTGATGAACGTGGAAGACCTGAAAAAACAGGCTGCCATTACCATGAAAGACGATGGCCGCGCCCTGATAGAAGAATTCATCGAAGGCCGCGAATTTACCTGCCTAATAGCGGAAAACCCGGATGACCCCACTCACCCGATCACCTTCAAACCGGTGGAATTCATCTTCCCCGAGGGTGAATCCTTCAAGCATTACGACATGAAATGGGTCGAATATGACAAGATGAGGGTCGTCCCGACCGACAATCCTGAAACCGACCGCCGCTTGCGCGAATATACGACCAAAGTATTCCTGGAATTCAAGGGCCATGGCTATGCCCGCTGCGATTACCGGCTGGGCAAAGACGGCGAGCTTTATATGCTGGAGATCAACCCGAACTGCGGCATCTTCTACCCGCCATTCGACCCCGGTTCTGCAGATTTCTCCTTATTGGCCGACCCGATGGGACACCAGGGGTTTATGGATCTCATTATCCGTTCGGCTCTCAAACGACAAGCCGACTCTTTGCGAGTTGTTACGCCGCAGTTCGTTGGCAAACGAGAGCTGGTGAAGCAGGAAATCGCCAAGCCGCTAACCAAGCGGTCGGCGGTTAAACGCGAGACGGCCAAGCGCAACGTCTAAGACAAAAAATAATTCTCACGCTACATTATTCAACCCGGTTACATGACCATCCCGTTTTGTAACCGGGTTGTTTTGGATATGGGCAGAATGTATATTCACAATTGGCTTTATTTGAATTATCATGTGCCTGCTTTCCATCCCGATCAGCGTGTCATACCCATTTTCTATTTAGAATTATCTTCTTAGGGTCCGGATGGAAATAACTTTCATGATCAAATTAAGAGAAGGAGATTCTTATGTCACTCCCACCAATCTTTGAAGTCATCGTAGGCCTGGTCGTCGTTTATTACATCCTGGGTGCCGTTGTCTCCACCGTCACACAGATCGTGACAGAATCCCTGGAAACGCGCGGCGCGGCCTTGGAAAAGTATCTCCTGCAAATGGCCGGCGACAAAACCATCGACCTGACCAACCTGCCACAGATCAAAGCGCTGCGCCCCATCCGCTATGCAAACTGGTGGAACGTGCTGGGAGCGGGCGTGGAGGAGAAAAAAGTCGAAAAGATACCGGCGGATACACTCGTGAGCGCCTTCTTCGATATTGCAGGGTTGACCGCCCAGCAGAACATGAGCGCCGCAGACCTTCACACTACGATAAGCAAACTACCCGAATCGGAAGGAAAACATGCCCTGCTCGGCTGGATCGAACAAGGCGTGACGAACATTGTCGACTTGCGCGCCAGGACGAATGACTATGTAACCGGGACTTTGAACCAGGCCTCTTTGCTATTCAAGGCCCGAGCCCGCAGTTTTGTAATCATCTTCTCCCTACTGATCACGCTTGCTTTTGGAACGGACAGCATCCAGTTAGCCAAAGACCTGTGGAACGATGCCAGCTTGCGCGCCATCGCGGCCCAACAAGCCGCATCCATTACATCCCAGGCACCTACCACAGACATTACTGCGCTGATCAACCAGTTGGGTACGCTATCACTCAAAATAGGCTGGTGGCAATCGTCTTCCCAGCCTGCACCGAAAAACCCCCTCGATTGGCTTAGTTTTTCCTTCTTTAAACTCGTAGGTCTGTTCATTACAGCCGTTGCGGTCTCGCAAGGATCGTCATTCTGGTACGATGTATTGAAGAAAATGACCGGTGCTCCTTCATCAGGCGGAGGCGGAAGTAGTGATGGGGGTAATGGTCCTGCCGGATGAATGTTATTTGAATATCGATTTATAGAAGAAAATCTCCGAAATAAATTTCGGAGATTTTTTAATACAATTTTCAGCTGGCATAATCAAATAAGGAAAGTAGACTCCCGGCTGTGTACAGGAAACAATATTTACGAGTTTTCTTGAAGTATAGATAATATTCAATAAGGTTAGACTCGTTAAGAAGCGCGCGGCTGACCCGCCAAGACCTCATCGCCGCCATCCACAACAAGAGTTTGACCCGTTACCCAGCGCGATTCATCGGAAGCTAGATAAAGTGCGGCGAAGGCAATATCTTCCGGTTGGCCTTTACGAGCCAGGGTTTGTTGAGGCAGCACTACCAAACCCTGACCCAGCGGTTGTCGAATTAGCCCCGGGCAAAGACAATTGACTCTAATATTGAAGGGATAGAGTTCGCGCGCCAGGTTGCGTGTAAAACCAATGACTCCTTCCTTTACCGTACCATAGGCAACATTCGCGTCACGAAGGGTTTTATATGCCGCACCTACCGTAATGATCACCCCGCTTCCGGCCTGTTTGAAATGAGGGATCACTGCGCGAGTGCCATGGAACAAGCTTATTAAATGGTTGCGTAACAAGCTCTGAAAAAAATCCTCTTCGGTTTCAGGGAGATCATTCGTATGCCTGAAACCGCCCCCGGGTAATGAAATAAAAATATCCAGCCGTCCAAATGACTTAATGGTTTGCACCACCGCCTCTTCCATTTGGGATTTATCGGCTGCATCCGCTTGAACGGTAATGACCCGATCGCTATTTAGTTCCCCGATTTCTCGAGCAATGACATCAATCACCACTGCTTTTCTGGCAACAAGAGCGACGCGCGCCCCTTCCTGTGCGAACAATAAAGCGATTGCGCTGCCCATTCCAGATCCAACCCCAGAGATCAATACTACTTTATCCTCGAGGCGCATAATTTCTCCAATCCACATGCCAGTAAAAGATCAATAGCCGAAATCGAAATTCGTTATTCCGCTCTCCAGCGGGCATACACGGCCTGCGAGAGCAGTCGCCCGGCCGATCTCTCACGGGTAACCAGTTCTCCCCTATCCATGCTCCCTTTGAAATTACTTACTGTATCTTGTAACGCCTGCTCAATGTGGATGGCTGAAGTTTTTATGGCGTAGGCCGTGACAATTAAAAATAGGGGCCGGTCGCTTAAAATCGCGCGGCAATCTTTAAGCAGATCGGGAAGAGATTTATAAACCTCCCATACCTCGCCTTTCGGTCCGCGGCCAAACTTGGGAGGGTCCAGGATAATGCCATCATATTTTGCTCCACGCCGACCTTCCCGCTCGACGAATTTGAGAGCATCGTCAACAATCCAGCGGATGGGCCTATTTTCCAACTTCGAGAGGGCCTGGTTCTCGCGTGCCCAAGTGACAGATTTCTTGGAGGCGTCCACATGCGTTACTTGTGCGCCTGCTAAGGCGGATGTTAAGGAAGCCAAGCCTGTATATCCAAACAAGTTAAGTACTTTCATTGGTATTTGGACACTCTTTGATCGAATTGCTTCCGATATAAATTCCCATTGGGCGGCTGTTTCAGGAAAAAAACCAAGGTGTCTTCCGGGAGTCGTCATAGCCCAGAAACGAATTTGTTCTTTTCTATCAGGTATACCGGAAGTTTGATTTGAAGATGCACCAGGGGTGAGGTCATATTGCATCTCCCAACGTTCTTCCACTTTTTTCTTGAAAACCCAATGTCCCCCACTCTCTTCATTCGTCGGTTGGAATATGGCGTGAGCCTTTTCCCATTCTTTAACCGGCAGGCATTTTTTCCACATCGCCTGAACTTCTGGTCGAATAAAAGTATAAGGGCCAAAGCGTTCCAGCTTCAGACCTTCACCGGTGTCAAGTAGTTCATAATCATGCCAGTTCGGGGATTCGAGTAAAGAAAAGGTGGCAGAAGTATCCATGGGAGGTGGTCAATAAGTCCTATCTAAATGGAAAGGGTGGTTAAAATCTCTTGTAATCCTTATATAAATCATGTACAATGTGGGAGAAAGTGGTAAGAAGTGGATGGACGCCGGAATCCCGGCGTTCTGCCATTAAATAAGGATTAGCACATATGTTCTTAGGCCAGTACCAACATTCACTCGATGAGAAAGGGCGCCTGATGATCCCGGCGCGCTTTCGTGAAATGTTGGAGGGCGGGGCCTATGTCACCCAGGGCTTTGACAAATGCCTGATGGTGTTGACCGAGCCTTATTTCAAACAGGTTTATGACAATGTTAATACCATGAACCTGGCCGACCCGAATGCACGCCTGCTGCGCCGACTCATCTTTGCAAATGCTTATCCCGTTGAGGTGGATAAAGTCGGACGCGTCCTTGTTCCTCTGAACCTTCGCCAATTTGCGGGTCTCGACGGAGATGCGATTGTTGCCGGACAAGGTGATTACTTCGAAGTCTGGACGCCGGCGGCTTGGGATGAACAAATGAAACGGATCCAGGATACCGAGGCAAATAACCAGCGCTTTTCAACGCTGGATCTTTCCAACAAGACAAGCTAAGAAGCGCTAGACGATCCAGTCATCATTGCATCTAATGAACAACCCACAGCATAAACCCGTACTTTACAAAGAAATTATACACGCGTTGCAGCCGAAAAGTCCCGGCTGCTACATTGATGGGACAGTCGGTGCGGGCGGTCACGCCCGTGGAGTTTTGGAGGCCTGTGCGCCGGCCGGGCGCCTGTTGGGTCTCGACCTTGACCCTCAGGCGTTGGCACTTGCCCGTGAGACCTTGGCTCCTTACGGCAAGCGCGTCGAGTTGGCCCAGGCCTCCTATGATTCCCTTCCGGAGGCAATGCAAAACATCGGTTGGGATTTAGTGGACGGGATCCTGTTGGATCTGGGAGTCTCTTCGATGCAGTTGGATACACCAGAACGAGGATTCTCCATCCAATATGAAGCCCCGTTGGATATGCGCTTCGATCCTGGTTTTGGGTTGACGGCGGCACAGTTAATCAACTCTCTGCCTGAAGCTGATCTCGCAGAATTACTTTTTAAATATGGCGAGGAACCGCGTGCAAAAAGTATCGCAAAGATGATCGTAGAGTCCCGGCCAGTCGAAACGACGACACAACTGGCGGAAATCGCGAAGCGGGCCTACCCCGGACACAGCCGTGTCCACCCGGCAACCCGAACCTTCCAGGCTTTACGCATCGCCGTGAACGACGAGCTGGCTGCCCTGGAGGATGTGCTGCCCAAAGCGACGTCCGCTTTGCGTCCTGGCGGCAGACTGGCAGTGATCTCCTTCCACTCATTAGAGGATCGCATTGTAAAGGATTTCATCAGGCAAGAGAGCAAGGACAAGATCAATCCGCCATACGAACAGCTCTATGAGGTGGAACGTAAAGCGGTGCTAAAAGAGATCAACCGGAAACCCATCATTCCGGATGAAGACGCTGTAAGAAATAACCCTCGCGCTCGCAGTGCCAAATTAAGAGTGGCAGAGAAAATATAAGTAAAGAACAGGCAATCATGAATATACCAAACGTCAACCATACAGTGATCAATACCGTTCAAGCCTATAAACAGGCTCCCTGGCGCGTCCAACGCCAGTGGATCGGAACATTCATGCTGGCCGTCCTTGGACTCGCCATGGTTGCCGCCATATATCTCGATGTTGCATCGCAAGCCGCCATCTCCGGCCGTGAGATCCAGGACCTGACCACCGAGATAATCACCACACAACAAGCTAATGCCGACCTGCAGTCCAAATTGGCCGGGCTGACGTCAAACAGCGTTATGGAAACACGCGCACAAACACTGGGTTTTAAACCGGTCGATCCAAGTGAGGTGGAATACATGGTCGTACCAGGTTACGTCGCGCCCATCCCTGAAATACTCGCCGGTGCATCGGCTTTAAGGCCCAGCGCCCCGAGCATTCCACCGGAATATACTGAATCTCTCCTAGACTGGTTGGACCAGAAGATGCGTTCCACCTCGACTACCAGTTTAATGGGGGTTTCTCAATGAGAGAAGAATATGCCTGGCGTTCGCTCCTTATAGCCGGGATATTGGGCTTTATTGGAATTACCGTACTCTTACAGATCGCTCGCATACAGAATAGTCCGGAGGCTGTTATATTCCGGGCCCAGGCCAATGAATACGCTAATGTGCTGAAGACTTATTATCCCGATCGCGGCGAGATTTACGACCGCAATGGTCATCTGCTGGCCGGGAACAAGACTGTCTATGAGATTGGCGTGGAACTGAGTTATGTAAATGACAAGCGGGCTCTTGCCCTGGCAGTAGGCGCAGAACTCGGATTGAACCCGGACGATCTCTATAAACTAATGATGAATCCGCAGCCTGGCCAGCAATACCTGATCCTGGCCAACTATGTAGATGCGGATAAAGCCTCTCAACTCCAACAGCTCAAGCTTGCCACCGACGCGCAAACAAAGTCAGGCGAGTTAAGCAGTCTGGCAGGGCTTGAGTTCACACCCCATCCCGAACGCAGTTATCCTGAAGGCTCGCTAGCTTCCAACCTGCTCGGGTTTGTCAGTCACGAAGGGCGCGGTTATTTCGGGATCGAAGAAAAATACAATGATCTCCTAGCGGGCAATCCCGTGCAGGTATGGGTGCCCACCGATCCGAATAAAGCCCTCGATATTCCAAAGGTACCAAATGGCACCACCTTAATCTTAACGATTAACCGTGACTTGCAGGCATCTGTCGAACAAATCCTCGACGATTCACTGACAAAATACGGCGCAGTGCACGGGACTATTGTTGTGATGGATCCGCGCACCGGCGAGATACTCGCTCTTGCCTCCACCCCACGGATGGATCCAAATCAGTTTTGGAATTATGGGACAATCTATCAAAACGCTAGTGAATTCGACAGAGCCATCGGGGAGCCATACGAGCCGGGTTCGACCATTAAAGTTCTGACCATGGCCGCTGCTCTGGATAGCGGTACGGTGGTTCCTTCCACATCGTTTTTAGATACGGGAGCAATTCTTGTCGGTGGTGCAACCATACATAACTGGGATGATGCGGCCTGGGGACAGCAGGACATGATCGGTTGTTTGCAGCATTCATTGAATGTTTGCCTGGCATGGGTCTCGGAAAAAATGGGGGCGCAGACTTTTTATACATATATGAACCGTTTCGGCTTCGGGCATCTCACCGGCGTTGACCTGGCCGGGGAAGCGGCAGGCCGCTTAAAGGTACCTGGCGATGGGGATTGGTATCCCGTGGACCTGGCGACCAATGCCTTTGGACAGGGTATATCGGTTACACCGATGCAGGTCATGATGGCTGCCTCTTCCGTTGCAAATGATGGCCGTATGGTCACTCCACATGCGTTAGAGGCGATGATTAGGGACGGACGGCAGTATAACGTACCCGCCCAGTTTGCCGGATCCCCAATTTCTGTGAATACAGCACATACTCTTACCCAGATGCTGGTGGCATCACTTGTAAATGAAGCATCCAGCGCACTCGTTCCCGGTTATCAGATCGCGGGCAAAACAGGAACCGCTCAAATCCCGGACGATTATGGCTACGAACCGGATGTTACCAACGCTTCCTTTCTTGGTTGGGGTCCGGCGGATGACCCGAAATTTATGATCTACGTATGGCTCGAAAGGCCATCAGCATCGATCTGGGGTTCCGATACTGCCGCGCCGGTGTTCTCCGAGGTTGCCAAACAAACGATCCTTCTATTGAATATTCCACCCGACAACATTCGGAATGAAATCGCCAAACCCTAATGCTGACACTAGCCGATACAATCGAAGCATTAACGAATAACCGTCCTGTAGCTGCCTCCATTATCACCGAGGCGGCCATCGACTCGCGGCAGGTCATACCGGGTTCGTTGTTCGTTGCACTTCCCGGAGAACATACAGACGGCCATGACTTTGTCGGTGAAGCTTTCAAGCGCGGGGCTTCATTTGCATTAATTCAGAAAAATATGGATACGTCCTTCCGAACCATCGACCTGCGCGGCGGCTCGATATCCGACACGGCACCCGACCTGACTGCCCCGCTTTGCCTGCATGTGGACAATACTCTCGCTGCGCTCCAACAGATCGCGCGCTTTTGGCGTCGAAAACTCAACCTGCGCGTGATAGGCATCACAGGAAGTGTTGGCAAATCAACGACAAAAGAAGTGATCGGGCAAGTCCTGGCGGAACGTTTTCACACGCTGAAAAGCCCCGGCAACCTGAACAACGAGATCGGACTCCCTTTAACAATACTCCGCCTGGGTAAAGGACATGAACGGGCAGTACTTGAAATGGGGTTTTATGTGCCCGGCGAGATCGCTTTGCTGTGCGATATCGCCCTGCCGCAGGTCGGTGTGGTAACCAACATCGGAACCGTCCATGCGGAACGCGCCGGGTCACAAGAAGCGATCGCGCGCGGTAAATCCGAGTTGGTCCAAAGCCTGCCCCCTGCTCCGGAAGGCACAGCAATATTAAACTTTGACGATCCATTCGTACGCAGGATGGAGGAGAAAACCAAAGCACGCATTTTCTTTTATGGACTTTCTGCAGAATCACACCTATGGGCCGATCAAGTTGAAAGCCTCGGCCTGAACGGCATAAGCTTCCGGCTGCATTACGAACGCGAGGCTATGCACGTCCATATTCCGATGATCGGACGACATTCCGTTGAAACCGCCTTACGAGCGATTGCGGTTGGTCTTGTAGAAGGGTTGCACTGGCAGGAAATATTGCACGGTTTGCAGCAAGGTAATTCCCAGCTTCGCCTGGTCGCAGTACGGTCCGAGAATGGCGCCGTGATGCTAGACGATACCTATAACGCCTCGCCAGAATCGATGCTGGCTTCGCTCAACCTATTGGACGAATTAGAGGGGCAGCGTAAAATCGCCGTCCTGGGCGATATGCTAGAACTCGGACCCTATGAAGAGCAAGGACATGAGATGGTCGGTCTACGTGCTGCACAAGTTGCGGATATACTCGTTACGCTTGGATCACGGGCTCATATCTATGCGAAGGCCGCACGTCGGGCAGGTATGAAACCCACCCAGGTTTTTGAATTTGAAGAGAACACCGCCATCATCGAATGGCTTCGGACGAACTTATCAAAGGAAGATGCTGTATTATTAAAAGGCTCGCATGGTTTACGTATGGATCGCATCCTCGCCGAACTGGAGATAGTTTCATGAAACAAGTTGCGCTGGCCCTGAGTCTGGCCGGGTTATCTTTTATTATGACGGTTATCTGGGGTGGTCCATTACTGCGCATTCTCAGGCATTACAAGATCGGCAAAATCATCCGCGTGGAAGAACCCAGCCATCATTCCGTAAAAATGGGTACGCCCACGATGGGCGGCGTTATGTTCATCCTGCCGGTGCTTTTACTCACGATCCTGTTGAACGCCGTGGCTTTGATCGGTTTTACGCAAAGCGGCATTGGACGCTCAGTGCTGGTCCCAATGATCGTCATGGTTTGCTTCGCAATCCTAGGCGCGGTTGACGACTGGCAGGGTCTACGTGGTAAACGCAAAGGGGAGGGTATGCAAGCCCGTACCAAGTTCACATTCCAGGTCATTCTGGGGATTGGCACCGCCTGGGTCTTGAAATTCATGCTCGGCGTACCCGATGTGTTCGTTCCCGGTATTAAAGGATTCTTTGACCTCGGTTGGTGGTATGTACCGATTGCCGCTTTTATCATCGTCAGTATGTCGAATGCCGTTAATTTCACCGATGGGTTGGACGGTCTGGCGGGTTTGATCGCGGCTACGGCATTTGCTGGTTACGGGATGATCGCATTGAACCAACACCAGGTCTATTTGGCTCGCTACTGCTTCACACTGGTCGGTGCAATGTTCGGTTTCTTATGGTTCAACGTGCATCCGGCCGAGTTGATCATGGGCGACACCGGTTCGCTCGCGCTCGGCGCCACACTGGCTGTCGTCGCTCTTATGACCAGTCAATGGGTAGTGCTACCCATTATAGCGATCATCCCTCTAAGCGAGATCTTGAGTGTGGTCATACAGATCGGATACTTCAAATACACAAAAGGGAAACGTTTTTTCAAGATGGCTCCCGTCCATCTTCATTTTGAATTACTCGGCTGGAGTGAGACTCAGGTCGTTCAAAGGTTCTGGTTGATCGGCCTTTTAGCTTGCATGGTTGGGGTTGGGCTGGCGCTGGTATAAACAATGAGCGATTGGAATGGCAAACGCGTCCTGATCTTGGGGGCTGCCCGGCAAGGCATAGCTTTAGCGCGCTGGTTGACCCAACATGGGGCGAGCGTGATAATCAGCGATAAACGATTGGAAGCCGAGCTTGCTCCGGCATTTGAAGTTTTACAAGGGGTGCCAATCCAATGGGTTGTTGGGAGTCACCCCCTGGAATTGCTCGATCAGGTCGATCTTTTGTGCATTTCAGGCGGTGTTCCGCTTACCCTCCCGATCGTGGAGGCGGCTGTCAAACGCGGTCTTCCACTATCCAATGATACACAAATATTCATGGAAGCCGTTCCCTGCAAAACGGTGGGGATTACCGGCTCAGCAGGCAAGACCACAACAACCACTTTGGTGGGAAGAATGGCAAAGAATGCTTACGGTGAAAAAGCCTTTACCGGCGGCAACATTGGCGATCCGCTTATCAATCACGTCGACGATATGCAGCCTAATGATCTTGCAATCCTTGAAATTTCTTCTTTTCAATTAGAACAAATGACCATTTCTCCGGATGTTGCCTCGATATTGAACATCACTCCCAATCATCTGGACCGCCACGGGACGATGGAAGCCTATGTAAAAGCAAAAGCCCGGATCCTCGAATTCCAGGACGAAAATGATATTGCCGTACTGGGACGAGATGATGCCTGCGCCTGGGATCTTCACAGCCAGGTAAAAGGCCGGCTGCATTCCTTCGGGTTCAGCAAAATGGAAGAAGACGCAGAAGGCACATACTATGCCGGTGGTATTCTTTATCTTTACGATCATCATGTCGATATCCCTCTTCTACGCCGTGCGCAGGTTGACCTGCGCGGCGACCATAACGTCATGAATGTACTGGCTGCGTTCTCCATTGGCCATGCTGCCGGCCTGCCGCTGGACGCGATGCTGGCGGCTGCAGGAGATTTCCAGGGCGTACCGCATCGGCTCGAATTTGTTCGCGAAATCCG